>NZ_JBYVMF010000012.1:142887-174002 GCF_058145095.1 Pseudomonas sp. MDV22-iso1 | reverse complement strand
ACGGTAACCTGCTATCCAGGTGCTGGGTAGGTGGGGTTTATGGATCGCACTCATTGCAGCGACAGGGTGTAGGAACCCTTGTTTGCTCTTCGCGCATCAGCGCTGGCGTTTGATTGCGGCACTTAACCCGTGTCCGTAAAATCGTTCGCGGCGGCTGTGCGCGGGACACACTTCGGTGTGGCTGAGGTTCATGAGCACTCGGTTTCCTACTCCCGCGCACGGCTGCCACCCTAGCCCGTAGGAAGGCTATTGGTAGTCCACATCTACGCTTATGGACTTCAAATAAAATGACAAAATCAACTACCGACGCACCCTACATAAAACCAACCCCCCACCCCGAAAACCGCTTCAAACCCCTCACCAGCAACTGCGACGACATGCCCACCCTCTTCGTCGATACCCAAGCACCCCTCGACGTCCTGGTCGACGCCGCCAATTACCGAATTCACGCCGTTACCCAAGTGCTGGAAAACCTCTCCATGCGCGGATCGATCGAATGCCAGTCTTTCATCCTCAGCGACTTCGCCTTGCTCTGCGCCCTTCCGCTGCGGGATGGGTGTGATGTACTGAATGTGGTTGGCCAAAGGTTACGGCCGCGAGGTTCAAGTGGGGTATAGCTGCGAATAGAATCGATGTAGATAAGTGGGGTGTTTAGGTTGGCGGAACGGCCCCTGATACAAACCGATTCACCCCACAAATCCAGCAGTTATTTCCCCGCAGTCCCATTAGAATGCCTCCCACCCGGATCACTGCCAATGGAACTGTCATGCCGCTTCGCTCGCCGCTGTATTCGCAACGTTCGTTGGTTCTTACGCTGATTGCACTGCTGGGCGCAGGCTTCCTGGCGACGTCTTTCCTCAGCTATTACGCCTCGCGAGCGTCGATCCGGGACAGCATCGTCAACACCGAACTGCCGTTGACGTCAGACACGGTCTATTCCGAAATCCAGAAAGACCTCGTCCGTCCCATCCTCATCTCCTCAATGATGTCGCGGGATACGTTCATGCGCGACTGGGTGGTCAACGGTGAGCAGAATCCCGAGCAGATGACTCGATATCTCAACGAGGTCATGACGCATTACGGCGCCTACACCGCGTTTTTTGTCTCCAACACCAGCCTGACCTACTACCACGCCAAAGGCGTTCTCAAGCAGATCAAAGTCACCGAGCCCCGGGACGCCTGGTACTTTCGCGTGCGTGATATGGCCGACCCTTACGAGATCAACGTCGATCCGGACCTGGCCAACAAGGACAACCTGACGTTCTTCATCAACTACAAGGTCTACGACTACAACAACCGGTTCATCGGCGCGGCGGGCGTCGGTTTGACGGTTGATGCGGTGATCAAGCTGATCGACAAATACCAGCAGCGCTATCAACGCAGCGTGTATTTCGTCGACACCTTCGGACGCCTGGTGCTGACCGGTGCCGAGGGTGGCCCCGAGGGCGCGCACATCGGCAAGACCCTTGGCGAACTCGACAGCATGAAAAGCCTGGTCAGCCAGCTGCCCAAACCCCACAGCGGCACCTATGAATATTCCGTCCATGGCCAGGGTCATTTCCTCAACGTGCGGTTTATTCCGGAGCTCAACTGGTACCTGTTCGTCGACAAACGCGAAGATGGCGCGCTCAATGAAATCCGCCAGTCGCTGTACCTCAATTTGCTGATCTGCCTGTTTATCACGCTGATCGTATTGGCCCTGTTGAACCGGGTGATCAAGCGCTATCAGGCGCGAATCCACGCCCAGGCCACCCTCGACAGCCTGACCGAGTTACCCAATCGCCGAGGCTTCGACCTGCTGGCCGCACAAGCCATGCACGAAGCCCAGCGTGAACCCAAACCGCTGACCGCGTTACTGCTCGACCTGGACCATTTCAAAGCCTTGAACGACACCTACGGTCACCTCGCGGGGGATCAGGTGCTGATCGGCTTCGCACGGGACCTGGAAAGTTGCCTGCGCCACTCCGACATTGTCTGTCGTTGGGGCGGTGAAGAATTCATCGTGTTGCTCAAGGACACTGATGGTGAAACCGGCCTGATGATTGCCGAGAAAATTCGTCAGCACGTCGAGCAACAGCAGTATGCGTACAACGATCAGGCATTGAAGCTGACCGTCAGCATCGGCCTCACCACCTTGCAGCCCGAAGACACCTTGCACACGCTGCTGTCCCGGGCGGATCATGCAATGTACCGGGCCAAGCAAACCGGCCGTAACCGCACCTGCGTGGAAAAATCTCACTCCGTTTATGAATAAACCAGATACCTGCCCGGCCTGCGGTGCCTCCAACGATTGCACCTTGGCCGACCCGCGAACCGCCGATCGGGCCTGCTGGTGCTACGGCGTCAGCATCGATCCGGCCGTTCTCCAGGCCTTGCCCGCCGAGTTGCGCGACAAATCCTGTCTTTGCCCACGCTGCGCGCAGGTCGAGGCGCAACTGCAAGCAGCCGCCCGGCCGATCCCGTAAGATACTCGGCCCCTTTCCTGCCGATCCCCCGTCATGCGTGTAGACCGTTTCCTCAGCAACCTGCCGTGCTTCAACCGCAAGCAGGTGCGCCTGTTGCTGGTGGAAAAACGCGTGCGGCTTGACGGAAAAATCGTCAGCGATCCGCATGCCGAAGTCCGGGAGTTCAGCCGTGTCGAGGTGGATAACGAGGTCTTGCAAGTCGGCAAGCCTGTGCGTCATTTCATGCTGCACAAACCGCCCGGTTGCGTCAGCGCCACCCGTGACCCACAGCACCCGACAGTTCTCGACCTGATCCACGAGCCAGACAAGGATGAGCTGCACATCGCCGGCCGCCTGGACTTCAACACCACCGGTCTGATGCTGATCACCAACGACGGCAGTTGGTCGCGTCGCTTGACCCAGCCGCAGACCAAACTGCCCAAGGTGTACTGGGTCGAGACAGAGCAAGCGATTGGACCGGAATACGCGCTGAAATTTGCCGAGGGCATGTACTTCGCTTTCGAAGACCTCACCACCCTGCCCGCCGACCTCCTTGTGCTCGGCCCAACGTCTGCTCGCCTGAGCATCGTCGAGGGTCGTTACCACCAGGTGAAGCGCATGTTTGGCCACTTCAACAACAAAGTGCTGCGCCTGCACCGCGAAAAAATGGGCCCCCTGGTGCTCGACCCGTCACTCAAACCGGGCGAATACCGCCCGCTGAGCGACGAAGAGATCCAATTGATCTAAGCAGCCTACCGCTCAGCAGAAGTTGTCGAACAATTTACCAAAGGCACTTGCGCGAACCTTTGCGCCCTGCTTGAATCAGGACGTCAGCCGAAATGTGACTGACGAGTCACAACATACTTCTAAGAAACTTTTTGCCGGTTAGAGAACCCTCAGGTTCCGCCTCAGACCGGCAGACTGCCCGCCAATAATAATACCCGTCGACCTGCTTTAACGGATCGACATGGGCCTCTCAAAATTCCAGGCGTATGCCTACCTGTCACAAAGCTCGTGCAATCTCATTTGCGCGCATACCCGCTTGCCAGGAGTCATATGACATGAGGCCAGAAATCGCTGTGCTGGATATACAGGGTCAGTATCGGGTTTACACGGAGTTCTATCGCGCAGACGCCGCAGAGAAGACCATCATCTTGGTCAACGGCTCGATGGCCACGACTGCGTCGTTTGCACAAACCGTGAAAAATCTTCATCCGCAATTCAACGTGGTCTGCTACGACCAGCCCTACGCGGGCAAGTCGAAAGCACACAACCTGCACGAAAAACTGCTGACCAAGGACGTCGAAGGACAGATCCTCCTGGAGCTGATCGACCACTTCGCCGCCGAACACGTGCTGTCGTTTTCCTGGGGTGGCGCCGCGACCCTGGTCGCCCTCGCCCAACGGCCACGACGCATCGAAAAAGCCGTAATCAGCTCGTTCTCCCCGGAGATCAACGCGCACATGCTCGACTACCTTGAGCGCGGCGTTGATTACCTCGGCAGCCGCGATGGCGACCGCGTCGGCAACCTGGTCAACAGCACCATCGGCAAGCACTTGCCATCGCTGTTCAAGCGCTTCAACTACCGCCACGTCAGCAGCCTGGCCGATCATGAATACGGGCAGATGCACTTTCACATCAGCGACCTGCTGCACAGCGACCGCCAGTGTTTTCTCAAAGCATCGGAAAAAATCAACGTCCCCGTGTTGTTCCTGAACGGTGAATGGGACGAATACACCGCCGCCGATGGCGCGCGATTGTTCGCCAATCACGTTCAACACAGCACCTTTACCACGCTTGAGGCAACCGGTCACTTCCTCGACATGGAACACAAAGCCGCCTGCCGTGACAGCCGTAACGCACTGCTGGGTTTCCTGCAGCCTTCGCCACATGAAGGCCGACCGCGTTACCACTACGTCCAGGACCAACATGCACTGGCCATCTGAAACAGAGTCATCGCGAGCAAGCCTGCTTGCCTGGACGCTACCGCTTCTGTGGGAGCAAGGCTTGCCCGCGATAGACCGCCACGTGGTTTGTGCGTTGTCCTCACCCGCGCTAAAGCGATCGCGCCTAAAGAAAAACTTCATTTCCCGGCGCACATCTGGTACAAAGTCAGCCGCTCTGAGCGGGTGTCGTATAATGGCATTACTCCAGCTTCCCAAGCTGATAACGAGGGTTCGATTCCCTTCACCCGCTCCAATCGAATTTTGATCCCAGGTTGTTTTTCAACGTGGGATGCAGGCAAAGAAAAAAACCGGCCTCGATGGCCGGTTTTTTTGTGCCCGGGATTAGGTGATCGCGTCGAGATCAACGATCTCTATGCCGCCAACCAGAACACGCTTTTTTGTAGCAGCTGGCGAAGCCTGCGTTCGACTGCGAAGCAGTCGTAAAATCATGCAGCGCGGTGTTTCAGGAAAACCTCGCGCTCAGGTTTTACGACTGCTTCGCAGTCGAACGCAGGCTTCGCCAGCTGCTACATAGAGCGCCCCTTCGCTTCCGAATTTCTTAGCCATCAGCGCAATTAGCCGGTCTTTGCATCCGGCAAAATCCGACCCAGCCGCGCGCCTCCCACCTCCCTCCTGAACTCTTCAACCCCCCTCAAATCGCATATTGGTGGTTATAGTGTTGATGAATAAATCCCGGTAGGTATAGTAACCACCTAACACACCACAGGGAGGTGTTGTGAGTAGCCATGCGTTGAAGAGCACAGTGTCCGTGCAGGAGTACGAATATGCTTTACCCGATTGCCATTTCAACCGGCGATAACGAGCACGCCTGGGGCGTGGAAGTACCGGATATTCCGGGTTGTTTTTCCGCCGGTGATGACCTTGACGACGCCATGGCCATGGCTCGCGAAGCCATTGAAGGTCACTTCGAGATTCTCGCTGAAGATGGGGCGCCGATTCCGCCAGCCAATAAAGTCACGCTGCATGCTGCCAACCCGAAGTACGCCGGCTGCACATGGGCATTGGTGGACATCGATGTCACCAAATACCTGGGCAAAGCGCAGAAACTCAATATCACCCTGCCCGGCTATTTGCTGACCCGTATCGATGAGTACGTGCTCCACCATCCGGAGGAGAAAAGCCGCTCAGGGTTTCTGGCCTCGGCGGCACTCAAAGTGTTGCAGCAGGGATGAGCTGGCTATGAGGAGGCGGGTCAATCCGCCCCATACGCGTAATTTTTGCGTATGGATTGCAGAGGGCCAGTAAAGAAAGCGTAGTGCGACATTTAGCGCGACCGGAGATGCCTTAACCTGCCAGCTCATCTTTCCATCAGAGATCAGCATGGACAATTCAGAGTTGGGGATCATGATCATTTCGATGATTGGGTTGTTCGGCTTCGCTTCGTTTCTCTTTGATTACCTGAGCGTAAAACGAAGGGACAAATAACCTCGAGCGTTATTCGTCCCTCAGGGTCAGCGAGTCGCCACAAGAAACAAACGCGGGAACGGCAACAGCACCGAGCCGTCGCTCAGCGTCGGGTAAGCCTGCTCGATCGCGGCCAGGTACTGCTTGAGGTACTGCGCCTTTTCCGCTTCATCCAGCGGTTCGAGAAATGGCCGCAACCCGCTGCCCTTGAACCACTCGACCACACCCGACGCACCGCCCGTCAGGGGATGATGGTAGGTGGTACGCCACACATCGACGCGTGCGCAATGCGGTCGCAGCATTGAGTAGTAGTCGCTGGCACTGGCCATTTCCGTGCGCTGCCCGGCGGCGTCCGCCAACTTGCTGGCCCATGGACCATCGGCGGCAACTTCGCGCATCAAACGGTGCGACGGCTCATTGAGATTGTCGGGCATCTGAATCGCCAGACTGCCGCCCGATGCAAGCTTGTTCACCAACGCAGGCAGCAACGTTGCGTGATCGGGCAGCCACTGCAGCACCGCGTTGGCAAAAATCACATCGAATGGGCCGCTTTCGTCCCAGGTGCCGATATCGACTGTATCGAATTGCACCTGCGGCAAGCGCTCGCGCGCGGCTTCGATCATGTCGGTCGAACTGTCGACGCCACGCACTGTGGCGTTGGCAAAGCGCTCCACCAGCAATTCGGTCGAATTGCCGGGGCCGCAGCCGATGTCGATGGCCGATCGCGCGTCCACGGACGGGACGGCAGCGAGCAAGTCTCGCGCGGGGCGTGTGCGTTCATCTTCAAAAGCGACGTATTGTTTGGCGGACCAACTCATTGCGTTCTCCTGTCGGTGCGTAATAGCGGCCAGGTGCGGACACCGGTTGGCTACGATACCTCGCCCGTGCACTGACCCCAATCCCGACCTCAGGCGAACGCTATTTATCCGCCGCGTCCTTGTCCTGCATCTGCACCGAAGATTTGGTGCCATCCGTGTTGTCTTTGGTTTCGTTATCCGAGTTATCAAAGCAGCCTTGCAAGACGAACAGGCAGCAGGAAAGGCAAAACAGGCGAGCGACGTTCATGTGATTCTCCAAATTCGAGTGACTGGAGTAGTGACTGTCTCGAGGGCTGTTTTGTTGCGTCTTTTTCACGACCCACAAATGTAAGCAGAATTTTCCATATGCCGGCGCTGTCTCAAATTTCAGGCGCATCCCTATAAGGAAGACGGCAATGAAATTCGCAAAAATCTCACAGAAACTCGCCTTGTGGGCCGGTAGTCCCAAGACGTTCATGGGTGCATTGATTCTGATTTTTCTCTGGGGATTGAGTGGACCGATTTTCAGTTACAACGACACCTGGCAACTGATCATCAATACCTCGACCACGATCATTACGTTCCTGATGGTCTTCTTGATCCAGAACACTCAGAACCGTGACACCGACATCCTGCACTTGAAAATCGATGAGTTGCTGCGGGTGAACAAGGAAGCGCAAAACGCCATGCTCGGGCTTGAATTACTCGATCTCAAGCAACTGGAAGCGCTGCGCAAACACTATCGCGCCATGGGCGAGAAAGACGTTCATGCGCTGGAAGGTCTGGCCGCTTCAAGCAAGCGAAAAACGGATCTGAACGACTGCTGATCCAAAAAAAAACGGCGCTGGGAATCCCGCGCCGTTTGTATAAGAGCCATTAGCGACTGGCTTGAAGAGCCTTTGCCATCTGCAGATGATTTTGCAGTTTCGGCAGTGTTTCTTCGGCAAAGGCTTTGATTTCCGGCACATCGGTCGTTTGCGCTTGCTGCTGCAGTTGCTCGATGGCCTCTTCGGTAGTTTTCACCTGGCTGCTTGCGTATGCCTTGTCAAAGGATGCGCCGTCCTGCAACTCCGGCATCAGGCTTTGGGCTTCACTCACCACTTCTTCGCGCGGGGCCACTGGCAAATCCAGTTGCTTGGCGATCTTCGCCAAATGCTGATTGGCAGTAGTGCGGTCATTGATGACCACAATGGTGTAATCCTTTACTTCTTTGGATTCGGATTTCTGATGCGCCAGGCGGCTGGCCTCGATATCGGCCATGCCTTTGGCGGAAGCATCGTTAATGAATTCAGCGGGCGATTGTGCAAAAGCACTGCTGGCAAAGAGCCCCAATATCGTGACTAAACTGGCATTGCGTAAACGGGTGGCCATCCGGCTCATGGTCGCGCCCTCCTCTGACAAAAAATTCAAGCGGGAGCTTTCGCCCCCGCCTCTCAATCAAAACAACCTTCACCGACTACTTGGATTTCTGACCACCTTTGCGGCCCATATCGGGTTTCGCAGGGGCTTTATCGACAGTCGTGGTAGTTGTTTTCCCACCTTTGCGACCGGCTTCAGACGCCTTCGTTCGATCGTTGGCGAAGTTTCCCGAGTTCGAGTTTCTTGAGTTAGGCATGATTCTCTACCTCTTGGTAATGATCGCGGCGAGCAGGAGCCCGCATAGGATCAGAATTTCACAGCCCCAAAAGGTTTAGAAAAGCTACAAACGCTGCGACGAACGGTGGCCGTTTTTCAGGCGTCGAGGCGTAAGTGATACTGGCGCTTGGCGGTGTACATCGCTTCATCGGCGTGTCTGAACAGCTGCTTCTCCTCAGTGCCGTGTTCAGGGTACAGCGCGACGCCAATGCTGGTCCGAATGGTCAAGCTGTGGCCGTCCAGGCGCAGTGGCTGCGCCAATACCTGACGGATTTTCTGCGCGACTTTGTCGGCGTCTTCCGCAGCATGAATGCTGTGCAGCAAAACCACGAACTCGTCGCCGCCGATGCGGGCCACCGTGTCGGTTTCGCGCACGCAGCCCTTGAGCCGACTGGCCACCGCTTGCAGCAACATATCGCCCACTGAATGGCCATGGTTGTCGTTGACCTCCTTGAAGCGGTCGAGATCGACGTACAGCAGCGCCATGCGGCCACCGTCCATCTGAGCCAATGTCAGCGAACTTTTCAGACGGTCACGGAGTAACGCGCGATTGGGCAGTTGGGTCAGCGCGTCGTACTGCGCCATGCGTTCGAGGCGGGCATGCAGCTGCTTGCGCTCGATCGCGGTGGCCACCTGGGCACACACAAACTGCAGCAATTCCTTGTCCTGCTCGGTGTAGCGCTCGCCGCCCGCAACACTTTTGACGATCAGAGCACCAATGGTGCCGTTTTGCGAGTTCAGTGGTACGCCCAACCAGCAGGGAGACTCCTGGCCCGCCACCAACGCCTCGAACCCCGCAGGAGCGTTGCCTTGATCCGGGGTCAGCAGAATTGGTTGCCCGCTGCGAATGACCTCTGCGCACAAGCGCCCGGTGACCGTTCCCGGCTGTTCGGGTTGCGGTTCAAGTTCATCGACGTGATAGGGGAAATTCAGCTGTGAACAGTGCTCGTCATACAAGGCCACGGAGAAATTCATCGCCGGCAACCATTCACCGATCAGCAAATGGATACGCTTGAATAATGCCAGCAAATCTTCTGCGGCATGGGCCGCTTCGGAGATCGCGTACAACGCCGCCTGCCGGGATTCGGCCTGCTTGCGCCCGGTGATATCGCGGGCCACCGCAATGCGCAGCTGATCGACTTCCGACCAGCGGGCCGACCAGAGGATATGCACCACCCGACCGTCCTTGCGCAGGTAGCGGTTCTCGAAATTCAGCTTGGGCTCGCCGCCCATGATCTCCCGCGCAGCGTCGAGGGTCCGCTGTCGATCGGCCGGATGCACCAGATCAATCATCGCCTTGCCGATCAACTCATCGGGGGTGTAGCCAAAAACCTGTTCGCAGGCAGCGCTGATAAACACGAAACGACCTTGTTTATCGACCGCACACACGGCGTCCAGCAGTAGATCGATGTAGCTCGCCAGCGGCGCTGAATTTCTGCTTTCCATGGTGCCCTGCGATCAGATTCAAGTCTTGCTCGCCACCAATCCCGGCACTGCATGCACCAGAGCATTGATGGCGAAACCGATAAACATTACCCCGCACAACCGGGTGATCAACAGTTCATGACGCTGGTACACAGTGCGTACCTGCCGGGCGCCGACGATGCCAATGAGGATAGCGTAGGCGATTAGGCCTCCGATGAAACTCAGCGCGATCAGCCAGGGCAACATCGACCAGTGCAGCAACTCTGCACGACTGGACAGCAGTGCGGTGAACGTCGCCACCGCCACCGGATAGGCTTTAGGATTGGTCAGCCCGAACAGGATGCCATGCCAGAACGGCTGCCGTGCTGGCCCTTGAGGCACTTCGGCGCTGCTGCGCTTGGCACGTACTGCGCGCAATCCGAGCCAAAACAGGTAAAGGCCGCTGATCACACCCAACACGTCGAACGCCGTGCTGCCAATTTCCCGCGCGCCGACAATCGCTATCAGCGCCGTACTGCACCAGATCACATCGCCCAGTAAATGCCCGCAGAGAAACCCCGCCCCGGCCCGCCTTCCACGTGCAGCACCAATGCCCAATACTGCCAGCACGCCAGGCCCCGGTGTAATGGCATAGATAAAGCCCGAAGCGAGAACGGCCAGTAGCAGAGTGGGGGTCATGGGAACTCCTGTTCGAGGTGCGCTGAATGCTCGCGAGTCTACTGCGTTTGTTGAGCTAGCAGGGTACCGGAGGGACGTCACAGACCATTAATCGCTCGATTTCGTTCTTTAACCAATTCAACGCCTGATCTCCGCTCCGCCGTTTATGCCACGCCAGGACAAAGGTAAACGCGGAAATCTTGAACGGCGGCGGTACCACGATCAATGACCGCTCATCAACGCTGCTGACCGCGCGAGAGGCCACCGTGAGAATCAGATCCGTACCGCTGATGAACGCAGGGGCCACGCTCCAGTGTGGCAGACTGATCGACACACGCCGGCGAGCACGCAGTGCCGTCAGGGTCCGTTCGATTTCCGGTGTGCCACTGCCGCGCATTTCCAGCAGAACGTGGGGCCGTGACAGGTATGTCGGCAGGTCCAGCTCACCACCGGTTGGCAGGCTGTTACGGTCGACCAGGCACACGTAATGCTCATCGAATAACGCCGTGCTGCGCAGTTCATTCGGTATCTCCGGAAACACTCCGGCGGCCATGTCGATGTCGCCATTCAGTACGGCATCAAGCATCCCTTCGCGACTGGCGTGGCTGATCTGCAGATCGATACCCGGTGCATCACGCCGCAAGGTTCGAACCAGCCCCGGCAAGACGATCGCAGCCCCGTAATCTGACATCGCCAGGCGAAAGGTGCGTTTGGCGGTGGCCGGATCGAACGTATTCGGCGCCAGCAGCGATTGCACCTGAGCAAGCACTTCGGCCAAGGGCGTGACCAACTCCAGCGCCCGCGGCGTTGGCACCAGCGTGGCGCCCGCGCGCACCAGTAACGGATCGCCGAGCAGATCGCGCAGCCGCGCCAGCGCATGGCTGACCGCCGGTTGACTGAGGTGCAGGCGCTCGGCTGCGCGGGTGACGTGTTGCTCCATGAGCAAAGCGTCAAGGATCACCAGTAAGTTAAGGTCAATACGCCTTAGATCATTCATCTGATGCATGTTCTGCATAGCAATTTGGAATTTAAATCTGCGCGACGAATACTCTAGAGTCCAGCAAAACCTGTTGGAGTTTCATCATGACGACGTTGCATTGGGCCGGTCTGCTGCTGTTGGCCGTGATAGCCGGGGCGGTGGTGCCTTTTCAGAGTGCGATCAACGCCAATCTCGGCAGAGGTCTCGGACATCCGTTATGGGCAACGCTCGCCTCGTTACTGGTCAGCATCGTGGTGTTGTTGCCGGTGATTGTGGCGATGCGCTTGCCGTTGCCAACGTTGGCATTCATCACCAAAGCGCCGTTGTGGATGTGGGCCGGCGGTGCGTTTGGGGTGTGCTTTATTTCGCTGGCGCTGATGCTATTGCCCAAGTTGGGGGCGTCGGGGTTTATTGCATTGGCGCTGGCAGGACAAGTGGTTGCATCGCTAGTGCTCGACCACTTTGGGTTGTTCGGATTGGTCGAGCGGCAAATGACCTTGCCGCGCGTGCTAGGGGCGGTGTTGTTGATTGCCGGGGTGGTGCTGATTCAGTTCAGTGACAGTCCGGGTAAAGCGCTGGTGACGGCGGGTTGAGGGAAACTCATGGACTTATCGGCGTCGGGCCGCCCGCCGGGTATAGTCTTGCCGCAATCAAAATCCCTGCCGATCAGTGCCAAGGTTTTACATGAAAAGCAGCACCACCCTCCTCGTCACCTGCAGCACTGTTTTCCTCGCCCAACTGGGCATGAGCATTTACCTGCCGGCATTGCCGGAGATGGCCCGGTATCTGTCTGCCGATGCCTCGCAGGTTTCGTGGGGGCTGGCGGTTTATCTCATTGGTATGGCGCTGCCGATGTTGTTCTGGGGCAGTCTCAGCCAACGCATCGGGCGAAAACCGGTGTTGCTCGCGGCACTGGGTATCTACGGGGTGGCAAACCTCGCCCTGCCTCTGGGCCAGACGCTTGAATCATTCCTGGCGTTAAGACTGGTTCAAGGCATTGGCGCGAGCGGCATTTCGGTGATGGCCCGGGTGCTGATTCGCGACAGTTTTCGCGGTGAGCTGCTGGCCAAAGCGCTGTCCTGGATTTCGATCTCTTTCGTCGTCGCGCTAGGCATAGGCCAGTATCTGGGGTCGATCATCCAGGTGACGTTGGGTTGGTCCGCCATTTTTTATCTGCTGGGCAGTGTGAGTCTTTTGATGGCGATGGGGGTGGCGCGTGTGCCGTTTCCCATTCGAGACGACGAGAGCGCCCAGTCATCCGCCTGGCGGAGTTACGGGCGAATCGTGTGTGACCGGGCCTTCGTGTTGCCGACCCTCGCCGGTGGCCTCGGTTATGGGGTGATCATCGCGTTCAACACGGCAGCGCCGCTGATTCTGCAAGGCCCCTTCAACTGGTCCGCGGTGGATTACGGACTGTTGGGTTGGCCTATCAGCGCGGCGTATTTTTTGGGGGCATTGGCAGTCAATGGCTTCGTGCTTCGCACCGGCCAGCGACGCATGATGACGGCCGGTGTAGGGCTGGTACTGGCCGGGAGTACGGTGATGTTGCTGGGCAGTTTCTTGGGCACTTCAATCGCACTGCTGTTCTGGTTGCCCTACTGCGTTGCGGTGTTCGGTCAATCGTTGAACTACCCGATCAGCCTGTCACTGGCCAACGACGGCTCGCCGGTCGGCGGTGCGTATGCGATGGCGCTCAGCGGTTTCATCCACCAGTTGATGGCCGCTGTGATCGGCGCGATTGCCAGCCTGATCGCGAGCGAACAAGCCTGGCCACTTTCCTTGCTGTGTACCTTGCTCGCGTTGGGCGCGATGCTCTGCGTAAAGCTCGCGCCCAGTCTGTCCTGCCGCCATCGCCAGCAGGCTGGCTCCCACAGTGATTGAGGGGTTCACAAACAACTTAAAACGCGCTGCGGAAAATCTCTTCGATCTGACGCTGATCCGCCGTCCGGGGATTGGTAAGGCCGCAAGCGTCCTTGAGGGCGTTAGTAGCGAGGACCGGGATGTCGTTGAGCTTGGCGCCAAGCTCGCGCAAACCGGCGGGAATTTCCACGTCATGGGCCAGGGTGCGAATGGCCGTAATGGCCGCTTGAGCGCCCTCTTCCGGGCTGTACCCGCGCGTGTCGGCACCCATTGCGTGGGCCACGTCGGTCAGGCGATCTGCGCAGACCAGCGCGTTGAAGCTCTGCACGTGCGGCAACAGCACGGCGTTGCACACACCGTGGGGCAAGTCGTAGTAACCACCCAACTGGTGCGCCATGGCATGCACGAAACCCAGTGACGCGTTGTTGAACGCCATGCCCGCTAGGAACTGCGCGTAGGCCATGTTTTCCCGTGCCGCCAGGTCGCGGCCGTCGCGCACGGCCAGGCGCAGGTTGTTGCTGATCAAGGTGATGGCTTTCAACGCGCAGGCATCGGTGATCGGATTGGCGGCGGTGGACACATAGGCTTCGATAGCGTGGGTCAGCGCGTCCATGCCGGTGGCGGCCGTCAGGCTTTTAGGCATGGCAACCATCAGCGCCGGGTCGTTGACCGACAGCAGCGGCGTGACGTTGCGGTCGACGATGGCCATTTTCACGTGGCGCGATTCGTCGGTGATGATGCAGAAGCGGGTCATCTCGCTGGCGGTGCCGGCGGTGGTGTTGATGGCGATCAGCGGCAGTTGCGCCTTGGCGGATTGATCGACCCCTTCATAGTCGCGAATCTGCCCGCCGTTGGTCGCGCACAGGGCAATGCCTTTAGCGCAGTCATGGGGCGAACCGCCGCCCAGGGACACCACGAAATCACACTGGCTTTCCTTGAGCAGACCGAGGCCAAGCTCGACGTTGGCGATGCTCGGATTAGGCTTGGCGCCGTCGAAAATCACCGAGTCGATATCCAGTTCCGCCAGCTTCCCGGCGATCATCGCCGCCACTCCGGCCTTGGCCAGCCCGGTATCAGTGACGATCAGCGCCTTGCGAAAGCCGTATTTGCCAATAGCGACCATGGCTTCTTCGAGGCAGCCGATGCCCATGATGTTGACGGCGGGAATGAAAAAGGTGCTGCTCATGAGCGAATCTCCTGACGGGAGCCGGATCGGCGAAGACGAACCAGCGGATACCGACAGGATCAACTCATCCAGGGGGCGGTAACTTGATCTGGCTCAACGTCGGGTCGTGATAAAGTCGCCGCCCATCAGACCTTTTGCTTTCGAGACGACCAACGCAATGACCGATTTCCAGGATGTTGATGCCCAACTTGAAGACTGGAACGCCTTGCGCACCACCGCTACGTTCAGCGGCTTGCTGCTGGGCAACGGCGCCAGCCGCGCGGTGTGGGACGATTTCGGCTACGACTCGCTGTTCGAAAACGCCCGCACCGTCGAAGAAAAACCCCTGAGCCAGTCCGAGCTCAGCGTGTTCGAGGCGATGCAGACGCGCAGCTTCGAGCAAGTCCTCAGCGCACTGAAAACCACCAGTCGCGTGAACAAGGCCCTGGCCGTCAGCTCCGCCGCGCCGCGCAATCGCTACTACGCGATCAAGGAAGCGCTGATCAATACCGTGCATGCGGTGCATATCCCCTGGCGACTGGTGGTGCCGGCGACCCTGGCGACCATCAGTGAGGAACTGGCCCGCTACCGGACGGTGTTCACCACCAATTACGACTTGCTCAACTATTGGGCCATTCAGCACCAGCCGGACTCCATCACCGACCTGTTCCAGGGCGCCGAACCGGGTTTTGATTTGAGCCGCACAGCCACCGAGAAAACCCGTTTGCTGTACCTGCATGGCGGGTTGCACCTGGTACGCAATCAGGACGGCACCGCGCGCAAGCTGATGTCGACCGAGGGCACCTTGCTGGGCAGTTTCGCGATCAACAATACGATCAAGACGCTGGACGATGTACCGCTGTTCGTCAACGAAGGCCCGTCGCAGGACAAGCTCAAGACTATTCGCAGCTCGGACTATCTGTCGTTCTGCTACGACCAGTTACTCGGTCATGACGAGGGGCTGTGCCTCTTCGGTCATGCCCTGGGCGAACAGGACAGTCACATCATTCATGCACTGCGTCAGGCGAAACCGAAGGTGGTCGCCATCTCGATCAAGCCGCGCAGCAAGGCGTTCGTTCAGCATCAGAAACGGCATTACGCGAAGGTGTTCGAGGGCACGGGCAGCGAGTTGCGGTTTTTTGATTCCAAGACGCACCCGCTGGGGAGTTCCAGGCTGACGGTCCCGGTTGAGGTCTGAAGCGATCCTTGTAGCACCGATTCTGCCGATAAATCACGACTGCTTCGCAGTTGAACGCAGGCTGCGCCAGCGGCTACAGGGATCACCTTCACTCTTCGCTGCTATGCACCACCACCAGCAACTGCGCCAGAACCTCACCCACTGACCGGATCCGATGAGGCTTCTGCGCATTGAAGTGCAGCGCATCCCCACGGTTGAGCAGCACCCGCTCAGTCATGAAATCCACTTCCACCTGCCCTTCGTGGACGAACAAAAACTCCTCCCCGGTGTGCTCCTTGAACGCCTTGTCGACGAATTCGGTGGGCGGATAAATGATGAACGGCAGCAGACTGCGCTCACTCACCTGATGAGCCAGCACGGCGTAACCGGGACTCTGGTCATTGGCGGCCAGGGACTGGCGCTCATCGCTGCGCACCAGGCTGTAGCTGTCGAGGCTGACGCTGTCTTCGGAGAACAGCTCCTCGACCTTCACGTTCAGCGCCTTGGCCAGTTTCAACGCAGCCGCAATCGACGGCGTGTTCAAGCCCCGCTCGACCTTCGACAGATAACTCTTGGTCATGCCGGACTTCTCGGCCAAAGCCTCGAGCGTCACACCAAGTTTTTTTCTCAATAATTTCAAACGGATAGACATGTAGAGCGATTAATCCATCAAGGGAGCGACGTATTGTCCTTGCTTATGACACTTTGTGTCATATAGCCTATTTAGTGTCATTTGCATGAACCGCACGAAGGACACCGATATGGCCCGGACATTAGCACTACCCAAAGACCAACTGGTCAAGCAAGCGCTGACGCAGATGCAAAATACCCTGGCGGATAATACGTGGACCGACCGGCAAAAGCTGGCACTGACCTGCCGTATTCTGTTCGAAAATGGCCACGATTCCGGCCTCGCTGGCCAGATCACTGCCCGCGGCCCACAGCCAGGCACCTACTACACCCAACAACTGGGCCTGGGTTTCGACGAGATCACCGCGAGCAACCTGCTGCTGGTCAACGAAGACCTGGAAGTACTGGAAGGCCACGGCATGCCCAATCCGGCCAACCGGTTTCACAGCTGGGTATACCGCGCACGGCCGGACGTTAACTGCATCATTCACACCCATCCGACCCACGTTGCGGCGCTGTCGATGCTCGAAGTGCCGCTGCAGATTTCCCACATGGACCTCTGCCCGCTCTACGACGACTGTGCCTTTCTCGAAGGCTGGCCGGGTGTGCCGGTGGGGAGTGAAGAAGGCGAGCTGATTGCCGGTGCTCTTGGCGACAAGCGGGCGATCCTGCTATCGCACCATGGCCAGTTGTCCACGGGCACGACCATTGAAGAGGCCTGCGTCATTGCGCAATTGATCGAACGCGCCGCCAGGCTGCAACTGCTGGCGATGAGCGCGGGAACAATCAAACCGATCATTCCGGAACTGGGACGCGAAGCCCACGACTGGATTTCCAAACCCAAGCGCCACGGCGCCGCGTTCAACTACTACGCTCGGCAGAACCTGCGTCAACACGCCGATTGCCTGAACTGAACCTACCGATTTTCTGCAGGAGAGACACCATGTCGACCCCCACCATTCACGGCATCATCGGCTACACCATCACTCCATTCACCGCCAACGGCGAAAGCGTTGATCTCGACGCGCTTGGGCAATCCATCGATCGCCTGATCGACGCTGGCGTTCACGCCATCGCACCACTGGGCAGCACCGGCGAAGGCGCTTATCTGAGCGATGCGGAATGGGATGAAGTCAGCGAGTTCAGCATCAAGCACGTGGCCAAGCGCGTGCCGACCATCGTTAGCGTCTCCGACCTGACGACTGCGAAAGCCGTCCGCCGTGCCCGCTATGCACAAACCCACGGCGCCGATGTGGTGATGGTGCTGCCGGCGTCTTACTGGAAACTTAGCGAAGCGGAAATCCTTGCGCACTATCGCGCCATCGGCGACAGCATCGACTTGCCGATCATGCTCTACAACAACCCGGCCACCAGCGGGACCGACATGTCGGTGGACTTGATCCTGCGGATTTTCAATGCCGTGGATAACGTGACCATGGTCAAGGAAAGCACCGGCGATATTCAGCGTATGCACAAACTGCAGCTGCTGGGCGAAGGCCAGGTGCCCTTCTACAACGGCTGCAATCCACTGGCGCTGGAGGCTTTTGCGGCGGGTGCGAAAGGCTGGTGTACTGCTGCGCCGAACGTGATCCCGCAGCTCAATCTTGATCTGTATGAAGCGGTACTGGCCAACGATCTGGCCAAGGCGCGGGACCTGTTCTATCGCCAGTTGCCGCTGCTGGATTTCATACTCAAGGGTGGGCTGCCCGCGACGATCAAGGCCGGATTGCGCGCGACAGGGCTGGAAGTGGGTGACCCGAGATTGCCGGTGTTTCCGCTGAGCGATGCGGGCTGTGGTCAGTTGCAGGAGTTGTTGAAGGCGTTGCGCTGATCCAAAGGCAAATACACAACCAATGCAGGAGCGAGCCCGCTGGCGATGAAGCCATAACATTCAACATCTCTGTTGAATGCCCCACCGTCATCGCGAACAGGCTCGCGCCTATTGGTGCGTTGTGTCTGACTCAAAGTACCGGCAGAGTCTTGTCCTTGATCACTGTCGTCGGTCCGTAGGACTTGACGCTGGCGATGCCTTTCTCCAGCGCAGCGGCGGAGGAGTAAGCCTCGCTGCTGCCAATGATCTCGTGGTTGCCGGCCTTCAGATTGAAATAGGGATGGCCGTCCTTGGTGCTCTTTCTCTCGTAGCGCTCATCCAGCGGGCTGTTCTTCTGGACCGAAGCAATGCCTCCATCGGCGGCGCTGCGGCTGGTGTAGTGCTCGCTGGTAAGAATGGTTTCAGCGTTGGCCGCCTTCAGCACAAACCGGAACTGACCGTTGCTGGTTTTGCTCAATTCGTACCATCCAGACATGCTCTTTTCTCCTTGGCAAATAAGAGGGTTCGCGCTTCAGAGTAAAGACCAGGCCGGGATTTTTGTCGCCTGTACCGGCCTCATCGCGAGCAGGCTCACTCCTACAGTCGGTGTACGCAAACTGAAGGTAGGAGCGAGCCTGCTCGCGACGAGGCCGACACAATCACCGACAAACCAGCCTACTTCACCCCCGCCCGCACCACCGACAACTCCGGCGCCTGCACCCGTCGCTGGCTCAAATACCGCGTGCAACTCACCCGCAGGAACGAAGCGAAATTCACCACTTCGCCGCGGTAATCCATCACCTCTTCATACAGCTTGGCGATCAGGTGATTGGTGGTCATGCCATCCGCCTCGGCGATCTCGCTGAGGATGTCCCAGAACTGGTTTTCCAGGCGCAGGGTGGTGACCACCCCGCAGATGCGCAGCGAGCGGGAGCGCGACTCGTAGAGAATCGGATCGGCTTTGACGTAGAGCTCGCACATGACATGTCCCTCGTTACAGCGTGATTTGGGTGCCCAGCAATCCGAGGAAGCCGGCCAGCCAGTTAGGATGCGCTGGCCAGGCTGGCGCCGTGGCCAGATTGCCTTGAACGTGACCTTGCGTCACCGGGATATCGATGAACGTACCGCCCGCCAGACGCACTTCCGGCGCGCAGGCCGGGTAAGCGCTGCACTCGCGACCTTCGAGAACTCCCGCCGCCGCCAGCAGTTGCGCGCCGTGGCATACGGCGGCGATCGGTTTGCCGGCCTTATCGAAGGCTTGTACCAGTTCAAGGACTTTGTCGTTCAAGCGCAGGTACTCAGGCGCACGACCGCCCGGGATGAGGAGCGCGTCATAGTCGGCTTCCGCGACGTTGGCGAAGTCGAAGTTAAGCGCAAACAAATGACCCGGTTTTTCGCTGTAGGTCTGGTCGCCTTCGAAGTCATGGATCGCGGTACGTACCGTCTGGCCTGCAGTCTTGTCCGGGCAAACGGCGTGCACCGTATGGCCGACCATCAGCAGCGCCTGGAACGGCACCATTACTTCGTAATCCTCGACGTAATCGCCGACCAGCATCAGAATTTTTTTAGCGGCCATGGGGAGGGCTCCTTTGGGGAATGCGTGGAGTATTCAAAGTAGTCTTTATCTGTGGGGGTGGGTAATAACCGGTTATTACGGTTGGGCTGTTGTTATGGATAGGTGGCAGTTTTTTTTTGGGGGGGGGGATTTTTGGAAGCAAGATCAAAAGATCGCAGCCTGCGGCAGCTCCTACGTTGAGGGGATTACCCTCAACTGTACGGATATTTCTGCGCCTGACTGTAAGCGCCAAAACCACGGGTTTATGGCTAGATAAGGCGACTCCCGTCACCTTCGATTCTGGTTGCCATCATGTCCTCACGCGAAAACACCGGCATGGCCCTCGGTCTGCTCGGCGTTGTGATCTTCAGCCTCACCCTGCCCTTCACGCGCATCGTCGTGCAGGAAATGCATCCGCTGCTTAACGGTCTGGGCCGAGCGCTGGTCGCCGCGGTTCCGGCGGCGCTGCTGTTGTTGTGGCACCGCGAGAAATGGCCGACGTGGAAACAGTTCAAGGGGCTGACGCTGGTGATCGCCGGCGTGATCCTCGGCTTTCCGGTCCTGTCAGCCTGGGCCATGCAAACCTTGCCCGCGTCCCATGGCGCGCTGGTCAATGGGTTGCAGCCCCTTTGCGTCGCGCTGTATGCCGCCTGGTTGTCCCACGAACGCCCCTCGAAAGCTTTCTGGGCCTGCGCCGCCCTGGGCAGTGCGCTGGTGCTCGGTTACGCGCTGATCAGCGGTGCCGGCAGTATCCAGGCGGGGGACTTGTTGATGCTCGGCGCGATTGCCGTAGGCGGGTTGGGTTACGCCGAAGGCGGCCGGTTGGCCAAGGAGATGGGAGGCTGGCAGGTGATCTGCTGGGCACTGGTGCTGTCGACACCGCTGCTGATCGGGCCAGTAACGTACCTGGCATTGCAGCACCAGGGTGCAATATCAGCCAGGACCTGGTGGGCGTTTGGCTACGTCTCGCTGTTTTCGCAGTTCATCGGTTTTTTTGCCTGGTACGCCGGATTGGCGATGGGCGGCATTGCTCGCGTCAGCCAGATCCAGTTGCTGCAGATCTTCTTCACCATCGCCTTTTCAGCGCTGTTCTTTGGTGAACACATCGAGCCGATCACCTGGCTGTTTGCCGCCGGGGTGATCGTGACGGTGATGCTGGGGCGCAGGACCGCCGTCCAGTCAACGGCGGGAGCACGCCTGATCCCGAAGGGGACATCGCCTACAACATAACCGTTGAAGTCAGCCCGCCATTACGAGCGGGCTCGTCCCACAGGATCAGAGGTACCCGTCAGCCCGCAACAGGGTTTCCAGACAATGTTCGCTGATGTGGTAGAAATCCTTCAGCTCCTGAATCTTCACCAGCAACTGAGCCGGGTCCACCGGCTCGGCACGTTTGACCGCCAGGATCATCTTGTTCTTGTTGGTGTGGTCCAGGGAGATGAACTCGAACACCTTGGTCTCGTATCCACAGGCCTCAAGAAACAACGCCCGCAAACTGTCGGTGACCATCTCGGCCTGCTGGCCCAAATGCAGACCGTATTGAAGCATCGGCTTGAGCAGCGCCGGGCTCTGGATTTGCAGGCGGATCTGTTTGTGGCAGCACGGCGAACACATGATGATCGAGGCGCCGGAGCGGATACCGGTATGGATCGCGTAATCGGTGGCAATGTCGCACGCATGCAGCGCAATCATCACATCCAGCTCGCTCGGCGCGACGCTGCGCACATCCCCGCACTTGAACACCAACCCCGGATGTTCGAGTTTTTCGGCAGCGGCGTTGCACAGCGTGACCATGTCTTCACGCAGTTCGACGCCAGTCACCACGCCTTCGGCTTTCAAGGTGTTGCGCAGGTAATCATGGATGGCGAACGTCAGATAGCCCTTGCCCGAGCCGAAATCAGCCACTTGGACCGGCTTGTCCAATGCCAGCGGCGAGGTGGTCAGCGCATGGCTGAACACTTCGATGAACTTGTTGATCTGCTTCCATTTCCGCGACATCGCCGGGATCAGTTCATGTTGCTTGTTGGTCACGCCCAGATCGGCGAGGAATGGCCGACTCAGGTCAAGGAAGCGGTTTTTCTCGCGGTTGTGCCCAGCGGACGGCACCTCACGCAATTGCTGAGGTTTACTCTTGAACAGCGAACTTTTGCTCTTTTTGCTGTATTCGAGCTGAACTTCATCGGTCAACGACAGCAAGTGTGCATTTTTGAACGAGGCAGGTAACAGCGAGGCGAGTACCTCGACGCCCTCGGCAAGGGGCAGGTTTTTGGTGATGTCGCGGGTTTTGTAGCGATAAACGAAGGACAGGCAAGGCTGATCCTTGACTGTCAGCTGCTTGACGATGAGTCGCTGCAAGTCCGCTTCGGGGCCCACGTACTTGGCCAGCACCAATTTGATGAAGGCGTTCTGATCGAGGCTCGATTGCAGCAGATCAACGAATTGAGCGTGGTGATCCGGCGCGAGACTGGCAGGAGTAGCGGTGATAGACATGAAAGTAACGGCCTCGGGCGATGCGGATCGGGAATGGCCGTTATTTTAGGGGGGATGGAGTCTTAGGGCACGGTGTTATTTTTCCAGGCCCTGGTCGCTCCTTCCCAAGACCTGAATGTTTGATCACTGACTTCAGGGCTCAACCAAGCGAAGTTTGCGATTATTCGGCGAATTAATAATGTATTTGACGATCAATCCCACCGGTACCGCCCAAGTCAGGCCATTGGCCGGATCAGTGATTACCGCGATGGTTTCCGTGCTTGCGTCCATATCCAGACGGCGGCGGTCGTTGCTGGATTTGAGGAGGCCATAGGCATGACTGACCAGCCTTTCAGCCAAATGCATCGGCACATCGAGATCCTGCAAGTGCTTGACGGCGCGACAGAACAATACCTGGTCATCGATCAATGTATCGGTCTGATGTCGAGCCAGGAACGAGCGGGCAATATCCAGCAAATCCTCATGCAGTTCAAAATACTCGTCAACTTCCGTCATGCTCAGGACTCCGGGTGCAATTCTGACGACGCGGGGCTGACCACAACGGGCCGGGCGGCGCTGCGCAAATCCGGCCCGGCGAACGGCAAACGCACAGCGGGATTGGGCATACCGCTCGGAGACAATTCATGGGTCATTTCGAACTCGGCCCGCACCGACCAGCCGCAGGCTTCGGAGGTGCATTGCAGATAAGCCACTCGCAGGAATATATGACGCCCTTCGCTGGTTCGAATGCGCATCCGGCTCAGGCAGTGCGGACAAACCATTTTGTAGGTGCTCATGCTTGAATCCCGGAGGTCATCTGGTGGTAATCAACCTGATCAAACGCAATACTGCTTGACGCACTGATCGGCACGGTCCGGCCATGCGAATAACGTCTGCCAGACGCAAGAAAGTGCATCGGGCAGTCGCTGAGTGGGTACAAGCCAAGCTCGTAGGAAATTACCCTGATACCATTAGGAAGTTTCGACATCGTGTTCTTCTGACTCATAGTGGAAGATTGATTACTCACAAGATAAAAACAACTCATTGTGCATACGTTAGGTATTCAAAAAGCATATGTCAAAAGGAAAACGCTCAAATTGCGTAGCAAAAAATCACAAGGCGTCCTGGCTCGCCTGAAGCATATTACCGGTACAACTACCGATGCTTCTTTGTCATCAGCGCTAAAAATTAGCCCGCAGACCCTTAGCAGCTGGAAAGGTCGCGACAGCACACCATACTCATTATGCGTAGAATTGGCGCAAGCACGGGGCATCTCTCTCGACTGGTTATTGCTGGGTGTAGGACCGATGCTGCGGCAAACACACGTAAACACCCTCGAAACAAGCCGGGAAAACACCCTGCGTGAAAATACAGTGCTCGCGCTGTGGCGCTTGCTCGACGACGATGATCGCTGTGTCATACAACGCGCACTTGAAGAAAAGACGCGCTTGCGCGATCTGGAACTCAAGCTGGCGGAAATGTCCTCTATCCTGTCGGCGCTTCAACACGTTAACGACACATAACGTAATAGAAGCCCCCGCACGCGTTACTTCAATGCATACCACAACACCATGATGTTTCCGCCGCTACGGAAAATCAGCGCGCACGCCAGGACACTGATTCCTGCATGCCATGGGCTGACGGGCGTAAACGTTAGCAGTACGTCCATGCCTGCCAGGCAAAACAGGCTTCCACACAAACTGATCATCAGACCCTCTCGCCAACAACGACGTGCTTCGTCTCGCCGATAACAGGCCAGCCTGAATGCGCTCAGTAAATGAGCAATACCCGTTATGTACACAAGGAGCGTCATTGCACCACTCATCACCCTCGCCCTCTCAGGTGCCGGATGATTTCGCCAATACCGACGCCATCAATCCATTGCATGACCTTGATGCTGAGGGGGATGACGATCAGTGCGCAGAGAAATGCCGTCACGCCCCCGGTCAGAAAAGGTGCCAGCGGCAACGCGACAGGTGTGAACAGGTAGCCGACGCCCGCCGACAACAATAACGAGCCGATACGCTGCCAGGCCTTGAAGTTACTGCGAGTCGTGGTAACGAGCCATGCGCCGAGCGCGGCACCGAAGAGTGCCTCACCGTCGATAGAGGGCAGTGTGCCGATACCCAGTCCCAGCAGCAGTCCGCCGACACTGTTATAGGCCGAATCAGTGACGCTCATCAGAGCCTCCCGATTCAGTCTTTTCGACGTTGATGAAGCCCAACTCAATCGCCTTGAGCAAGGCCGCACTGCGTGAATTGACGGCGAACTTGCGGCGGATATTGGTGAAATGAAAGTTGACCGTCGACTCCGAGCAGTTCTGGATTCTGGCTATTTCCCAGGACGTTTTACCTTGAAAGCACCACAGCAAGGCTTCGGTTTCTTTCGCCGTCAGTTGTGCGGGCGAACGCTCTTCGCCACTGAGCGAGGCACATAAAAAAGGGTCGAGCGGTTGATTCGTAGACATGACAAAACCTCCCTCCAGGTCAGAACGCCCGATGCAGGGCGTTCGTTAATGGAAGGAGATGTTGAAGACAAGCAGGAACTCAAACAACGGGATGGGTTTGTAATAAGCAGAGGCACAAGTGACCGGTGATGCTCAGCCCAACACCACCAGCCGATTCGGCAACTCGTTCCTCACGTGCGTCACCGGCACATGCACTTTCAGCAACTCGCCGCAAGCTTCGACGCACGTTACGAAACCCTGCAGCGTCTGCCCCTGCTTAACCTGCAAAGTGAACGCCGACACAATGTCATCCCAGCTCTGGTTGTCGAGCCGGCTGGAGATGCCTTGATCCACCAGAATCTCGACATAACGCTCGGCTTCGCAAACAAAGATCAGCATGCCGGTGCCACCCGCAGTGTGATGCAGGTTCTGTTCGAGGAACTGCCGACGCGCCAGGTTCGAAGCCCGCCAATGACGCACTGAACGCGGGATCAAGCGGGTGGTGATTTTGGGGATGCGGAACACCAGGCACAGCACGATAAAACTGGCCCATTGCACCAACAGCAGGCTGTGCAAGGTCAGCCAGCCGGTCAGGTAATGCACGACACCCGGCACCACCAGCGCCAGCAGGCTGGCCCATAACAAAGGGATATACGCGTAGTCGTCGGCGCGGGCGGCGAGCACGGTCACCAGCTCGGCATCCGTATCGCGCTCGACACGGGCAATCGCTTCGGCGACTTTGCGTTGTTCGTGTTCATTCAGTAATGCCATTTCAAAGACGCTCGCTCATTATTTTTCTCACCAGCCACCCGACGAACCGCCGCCCCCGAAACTGCCCCCGCCACCGCTGAAGCCCCCGCCTCCACCGCCACCAAATCCGCCACCGCCGAAACCGCCCCCCGAACCGCCTCGACCACCACCGTTGGGCATGATGCCGAGCATTTGGCAGACGAAAACCGTCAGAATGAACAACATCACCAGAAACACGAATACCCCTGGATGCCGCGACAGGAAGTCAGCACCCGGATCGCCTCTGGACTCATACACTGTGGACGGTTCATCGAGCGGATTGCCACCCAGCACCACCAGCATCGCGGCGACACCGTCGCTGATGCCTTTGCTGAAGTTGCCGCTCTTGAACGATGGCGTGATCACCTGATGGATGATCACCGAGCTCTGCGCGTCAGTCAGGCGATCTTCCAGCCCATAACCGACTTCGATGCGCAGCTTGCGATCATCACGCGCAACGATCAACAGCGCGCCGTTGTTCTTGTCCTTCTGACCAATGCCCCAGTAACGACCCAGCTGATAACCGAAGTCCGCGATATCAGTACCCTGCAGATCCGGCACCGTGACCACCACCAATTGCTCGCCAGTGGTTTTCTCATGGGCCTGGAGCTGCTGGGTCAGCTGGTCGCGCACGGAGGGATCAATCATCCCGGCGTTATCGACCACCCGCCCGGTCAGCTGGGGAAATTTCAACTCGGCCTGTGCCGCCAGGGTGAACACCCAAAGCAGCAGCACCAGGCCAACTTTCAACACGCGCATTGGCAACCTCATCCGTGCACCAGCAGACCGGCTTCTACAGGGTTATTCACCTGCCATCACTGCTGGTGGTGATATTTCAGAATTTCACTTGAGGTGCTTTGTCCGCATCGGGGCTGGTCGCCTCGAAGGTTTCGCGGATCGGCAAATCACTGTACATCACGCTATGCCAGAGGCGACCCGGGAAGGTTCGGATCTCGGTGTTGTACTTCTGCACCGCCAGAATGAAATCACGACGAGCGACCGCGATACGGTTCTCGGTGCCTTCGAGCTGCGACTGCAACGCCAGGAAATTCTGATTGGCCTTGAGGTCCGGATAACGCTCCGACACCACCATCAATCGGCTCAGCGCGCCGGTCAGCTGATCCTGCGCCTGCTGGAATTGCTTGAGCTTTTCCGGATTATCGAGGGTGCTGGCGTCCACCTGAATAGAAGTGGCCTTGGCCCGGGCTTCGATCACTGCGGTCAGGGTTTCTTCCTCATGTTTGGCATAGCCCTTCACGGTCTCCACCAGATTGGGGATCAGATCGGCGCGACGCTGATACTGGTTCTGCACCTGGCCCCAGGCGGCTTTGGCCTGCTCATCGAGGGTGGGAATGTTGTTGATGCCGCAACCCGCCAGCAGTGTGGTCAGCAATAGCATCGCTGCCACTTGCAGGCTCGATCGATAATGGTGTCGTACGTTCATCTGGTTGACGCTCCCTTGCACATTCCGTTGAAAAAACAACCTGCGAACTTTGAACACGGCTCTTGGGGCATAATCGGCGCCGCCACTGGATTGCATCCAGCCGATGGGCTAAAAGATGCTCCAGGATTAAAACAGTTCAGAAGTTTGCTGCATTTACCTGAACAACAATAGTCGCTCCCTAAATTTTGGCTGACCGGCGCGTCGTCACTGCCGTTTAGGCTTTCGAGAAAACTATTCATGAAGAAGCTGTGTTTGCTGGGCCTGTTCGTCAGTCTGGCCAGTCATACCGTACTGGCCGCCACGACGCCCGCACCTCTGGAAAACAAGGACGCCTTCATCAATAACCTGATGAAGCAAATGACCCTCGATGAAAAAATCGGCCAGCTACGCCTGATCAGCATAGGCCCGGAAATGCCACGCGAGATGATCCGCAAGGAAATCGCCGCCGGCAACATCGGCGGCACGTTCAACTCGATCACCCGCCCGGAAAACCGTCCGATGCAGGACGCGGCGATGCGCAGCCGTTTGAAGATCCCGATGTTTTTCGCCTATGACGTGATCCACGGCCATCGCACCATTTTCCCGATTCCCATCGCCCTGGCTTCGAGCTGGGACATGGACGCCATCGGCCTGTCCGGGCGCATTGCCGCCAAGGAAGCCGCGTCGGACAGCATCGACCTGACATTTGCGCCGATGGTCGACATCTCCCGCGATCCACGCTGGGGTCGCACCTCTGAAGGTTTCGGCGAGGACACCTACCTGGTGTCGCGCATCGCCGGGGTAATGGTCAGGGCCTTTCAGGGCACCGGCGCGAACGCCGCCGACAGCATCATGGCCAGCGTCAAGCACTTTGCCTTGTACGGCGCTGTCGAGGGTGGTCGCGACTACAACGTCGTCGACATGAGCCCGGTCAAAATGTACCAGGACTACCTGCCGCCCTACCGCGCCGCCATCGACGCCGGTGCTGGCGGGGTTATGGTCGCGTTGAACTCGATCAATGGCGTGCCAGCCACTGCCAACACCTGGCTGATGAACGACCTGCTGCGCAAGGAGTGGGGCTTCAAGGGCCTGACAGTCAGCGACCACGGGGCGATTTTCGAGCTGATCAAGCACGGCGTTGCCGCTGATGGCCGCGAAGCCGCGAAGCTGGCGATCAAGGCCGGCATCGACATGAGCATGAACGACACCCTCTACGGCAAAGAGCTGCCGGGACTGTTGAAAGCCGGAGAGATCGAGCAGAGCGACATCGACAATGCCGTGCGTGAAGTCCTTGCGGCCAAGTACGACATGGGCCTGTTCAAGGACCCGTACCTGCGCATCGGCAAGGCCGAGGATGACCCGGCCGACACCTACGCCGAAAGCCGCCTGCACCGCGCCGAAGCGCGTGATGTTGCGCGCCGTAGCCTGGTGTTGTTGAAGAACCAGGGCGAAACCCTGCCGCTGAAGAAAACCGCGAAGATCGCCCTGGTCGGTCCGTTGGCCAAGGCGCCGATCGACATGATGGGCAGCTGGGCAGCCGCCGGCAGGCCCGCGCAGTCCGTCACCCTGTTCGACGGCATGACCACCGCGCTGGGCGGGCAATCGACGCTGATTTATGCCCGTGGCGCCAACATCACCAGCGACAAGAAGGTCCTCGATTACCTGAACTTCCTTAATTTCGATGCACCGGAAGTGGTAGACGATCCACGCTCGGCTCAAGTGCTGATCGATGAAGCGGTGAAAGCCGCCAAGGACGCGGACGTGGTGGTCGCCGCCGTGGGTGAATCCCGTGGCATGTCCCACGAATCCTCCAGCCGCACCGACCTGGACATCCCGGTCAACCAGCGCGAGCTGATCAAGGCCCTGAAAGCCACGGGCAAACCACTGGTGCTGGTGTTGATGAACGGCCGTCCACTGTCGATTCTCGAAGAGAGGGATCAGGCCGACGCGATTCTGGAAACCTGGTTCAGCGGTACCGAAGGCGGCAATGCCATCGCCGACGTGCTGTTCGGCGACTACAACCCGTCGGGCAAACTGCCAATCACCTTCCCGCGCTCAGTGGGTCAGATTCCGACTTACTACAACCACCTGAGCATCGGCCGGCCGTTTACGCCGGGCAAACCGGGCAACTACACCTCGCAGTATTTCGATGACACCACCGGCCCCCTGTTCCCGTTCGGTTTCGGCTTGAGCTACACCAGTTTCAGCCTGACCGACATGGCGTTGTCGTCAACCACGCTGAACAAGACCGGGAAGCTCGACGCCAGCGTCATGGTGAAAAACACGGGCAAGCGTGACGGCGAAACCGTGGTGCAGTTGTACCTGCAGGACGTGACCGGTTCGATGATTCGCCCCGTGAAGGAGCTGAAGAACTTCCAGAAAATCATGCTCAAGGCCGGCGAACAGAAAGTCGTGCACTTCACCATCACCGAGGATGACCTGAAGTTCTTCAACGCTCAGCTCAAGTACGTGGCGGAACCGGGCAAGTTCAACGTGCAGATCGGCCTGGACTCTCAGGACGTGACGCAGCAGAGTTTTGAGTTGCTGTAACCGTTAAAAGCAAAAGATCGCAGCCTGCGGCAGCTCCTACAGTGGGATGGTGTATACCCTGTAGGAGCTGCCGAAGGCTCGGGCCGCGTTCGGACGATCTTTTGATCTGAGCTACCCCCTACGATCCAGCAGATTGACCACCAGCCGATCCACCCAGCCCCAGATCCTTTGCTTCACACGCCGCCACAGCGGCCGGCGTAGCCATGCCTCCAGGCTCACCTCCTGGCTCAACGCAAAATCCTTCTCGAAACTCGCCGCCACTGCCCGGGTCAGTCCAGGATCAAGTGCCTCAAGGTTGGCTTCCAGATTGAAACGCAGGTTCCAGTGATCGAAATTGCACGAGCCGATGCTGACCCAATCATCGATCAAGACCATTTTCAGGTGCAGGAAACACGGCTGGTATTCGAAGATTTTCACCCCCGCCTTGAGCAGGCGCGGGTAATAACGATGGCCGGCGTAACGGACCGATGGATGATCGGTACGCGGCCCGGTAAGCAGCAGGCGCACATCAATCCCTCGTGATGCGGCGCGGCGCAGTGAGCGACGGACTTTCCAGGTCGGCAGGAAATACGGCGTGGCCAGCCAGATCCGTTTCTGCCCGCTGTTCAGCGCGCGAACCAGCGACTGCAGGATGTCGCGGTGCTGGCGGGCGTCGGCGTACGCCACCCGGCCCATGCCCTCGCCCGTGGACGGTATGCGCGGCAGTCGCGGCAAACCGAAATGCGAGGCGGGCTTCCAGGCTCGGCGATGGCGGTTGGCGATCCACTGGCGGTCGAACAGCAGTTGCCAGTCGATTACCAGGGGGCCGGTGATTTCCACCATCACTTCGTGCCACTCGCTGACATCTTCGCCCGGCGTCCAGAACTCATCGGTGACCCCCGTGCCCCCGACCACCGCCAGGCTCTGATCGACCAGTAACAGTTTGCGGTGATCGCGATAGAAGTTGCCCACCCAGCGCCGCCAGCTCAAACGATTGTAGAAACGCAGCTCCACACCCGCCGCCATCAATCGCTGCCGCAGGGTCAGGGTGAAGGCAAGGCTGCCGTAGTCATCGAACAGACAACGCACGCGCACACCACGCTCGGCTGCCTGGATCAACGCTTGCACCATGGCCTCGGCGCACGCGCCCGCCTCGACCAGGTACAGCTCGAGTTCGACCTGTTCCTCGGCGCGGGCAATCGCCACCAGCATTCGCGGAAAGAACTGCGGACCGTCGATCAGCAGTTCGAAGCTGTTGCCTTCACGCCAGGGAAAGATCGCACCGGCCATGTCAGCGCGCCGTGAAAATCAGTACCGCACCCACCGGCACCGACAGACTGATCGCCGACAGTCCGGCGACGTTGCGCAACCGTTCCAGACCGGGTGCCAGGTCGAAGTCTTCGGCATTGATCACCAAAGGCTCGAGCGTCACCACCTGGAAACGTCGATCATCGAGGCGGGTCGCCAGCAGCTCGGCGTTGTATTGGTGGGTTTTACCGTGAAGATTAACCGTGACTGGCAAGCGCAATTCAAGTTGCGCCCCGGGCGCGAGATCGTTGATCGGGCGTAGATCAATTTGCGCAGTGATCAACGCACTGGGAAACGTCTGGATCTCGAACAGGTCCTTGCGCATGCGCTCATCACGCAACGGGATGCCGCTGTTCACCGACTCCAGTTCGACTTCCACCTCGGCCAGGCCTTTGGGATCGACCTTGCCGTGCAGCACCAGAAAGCGCTGCACTTCAGAAATGTGGGCATTTTTTGTGCTGATGAACGACAACCGCGAGGACTCGCCATCAAGGTACCAGTTGGCCTGGGCCGACAGCGTGGTGCCGGCCAGCAGGACAAAAGCGAGGTTTTTACAGAGGGACCGCGTGAACATAGGGACTCGTGGGCAGATAAACCTGAGCGAACCTTAACCGCCCGCGAAACAATTGCAAACTTGTTGCCGCTG
>NZ_JBYVMF010000012.1:75643-142787 GCF_058145095.1 Pseudomonas sp. MDV22-iso1 | reverse complement strand
TAAACCTGAGCGAACCTTAACCGCCCGCGAAACAATTGCAAACTTGTTGCCGCTGGCGAAGGCTGCGTTCGGCGGCGAAGCCGTCGCAAACCAGGCACTGGGGAGTTTCAGGTAGACCTGTATGGCCGGATTGGCGACGGCTTCGCCGCCGAACGCAGGCTTCGCCAGCTGCTACACAGAGGGTGGTGATCAGGGGTTGAGTCCGCAGCCTTGGCGGTCGCTGATCCACACCGCACTGTTGCTGCGCCCCATACCGCTGACGGTCACGCGCTTGCTCACGGCGTCATCGGTAAACCCGCTGGTAGGCAGCCACTGTTTGACGTAGCTGTGGCAGTCGTCAGCGGGGTTGTTCATCACATACCGGCACGAACAATACTCTTTGGCGGTGTAGCCACTGATGATGTCGGGAAACGCCCACAGTGCTGTTCGTTCCTGCCAGATCCAGCCGAGCAAGGCGATAAAAAGCAGCAGTGATAATGTGCCAAACGGTCGGCGGCGAACGAAGCTCATGGCTGCACCTTCAAGGCAAAGGCCTGACGTGCCAGTTTGAGCAATTCGTTATGCCGATAGCTGCCGTCGCGATCATCACCGTAGCGCACGATCACCAGGCGCTCGCCGGGGATCACATACATCGCCTGCCCCCAATGACCCAGCGCGGCGAACGTGTCAGCGGGCGCGTCTGGCCAGGGTGTCGGCGCGCCATCCACGGCTCGATTGAGCCACCATTGCCCGCCGGGCACCGCTTCGTCCTGATTGGCTTGAACGTGGGAGAAGGGTTCACGGTTGAAGGCGACCCAGTCCTTGGGCAGCAATTGCCGGTCGCCCCATCGTCCGTCCCGCGCCATCAATAAACCCACGCGCGCCAGATCCCGAGCTGTGAGGTAGGCGTAGGACGAGGCGACGAAGGTGCCGGCTGCATCGGTTTCCCACACGGCGTGACGAATGCCCAGCGGGTCGAACAACGCTGTCCACGGATAGTCCGGGTAACGTGCCGGGCCGACGATGTTTTTCAGTGCGGCGGACAACAGGTTGCTGTCGCCACTGGAGTAACGAAACGCCTGACCGGGTTTGGCATACGCGTCATGGTTGGCGGTGAACGCGGCCATGTCAGCGTGACCACGGGTATAGAGCATCGCCACCACCGAAGACTTCAGCGGGGCATATTCATAGTCTTCCTGCCAGTCCAGGCCTGAAGCCCAGTGCAGCAGGTCGGCCAGGGTCAGGTCCGGGTGCTTGTTCAGCGCGGGATAAAATTTGAGCGCCGGGTCCTGAAGCCGGAACAGGCCCTCGCCATAGGCCACACCAAAGACCGTGGCCATCAGGCTTTTGCTGATGGACCAGGTCAGGTGCGGGGTCTCGGCGGTGGTCGGCGCGGCGTAGCGCTCGTAGATCAATTGACCGTCGCGGATCACCAGCAAGGCGTCGGTGCGGATACCTTTTCGAGTGACGTCATCGCGCGGTGGAAAGGCGTAGGCCTCCAAGGCTTGAAGTGCCGGACCGGAGGTGGTCGGGCCGGTTTGCCATTGTTCAGCCGGCCAATTTTCGGCATGAGCTGCGAGGCTGAACATGAACATCAAGCACAGGGACAAACCTTTGGACATGGGTGATGGCTCGGCTGAGAGGCCTGGTGAGCCTAGTCAAGCTTCATGACATTCACTCGGTCCTTGTAGGAGCTGCCGCAGGCTGCGATCTTTTGATCTTGAACTTCAAACAATCAAGATCAAAAGATCGCAGCCTGCGGCAGCTCCTACGGCGCGGTGTTCAGAGCCTTGGCCAACCGCTTCCCCCGAGCCCCCGCCGCCAAGTCCATTACCGCCTGATCCCTCTGCCACATTGCCGCCCAGTGCTGCGGCCCATCGGCCAGGGCCTGATGCACCTCGGCCTTGAGCCCGTCGAACTGCGCAAACAGCCCACCCAGCAACACATGCCCAGCGGTGTTGTTCGGTGCCTGGCGGCTGACTTCCGCGCACCCGGCCAGCAGCGCCAGCAAACGCAGTTGCAGTGTTTGCGGCCAGTCACTGTCCTGACCAATCCCCAACAGCCACGCCGTCATGGCACTCAGCACGTAAACATCTTCCAAAGTGCGGAAGGGTTTCACGTAGGCGTCCCAGCCATCCCCCGCCAGCAATTCACACTGGGCGTTATCGAGAAACAACCGGCCGTGACTGATGTCCGGCATCAACGGGATCGCCGGGAGTTTTTCCAGCCGCACCCCTGGTTCACCGGGATAGACCACCACCAGGCTCAAGCGCGGCTCCTCGCCAGGCTGCTCGCTGCGCGCAGCGATCAACAGCCAGTCAGCGGCATCGCCCGCAGTGACGAAATCCTTGCGCCCGCTCACGCGCAAGTCGGTCAATCGAGTTTGCATATCTGCCGCGCGAAGGCTGCGCTGCTCGGTCGCACACAACGCCCCCAGGCTCAGCGGCGCGCTCGGCCAGAGCATGCGCAACGCAGCTTGATAGCCCACCAGAAACGCCAGTCCCGGTGACGTCATCAACCGCCCGCCTGCCACCGCCAATTCAAAGGGTGTGACCGCGCCCAGCTGATGCAGCAAGGTCGCGAAACCTTCCGCCAGGTCCGGATTGGCGGGCACGCGGTCACGGCGGTTCAACAGGTTTTGCCAGGGCATGGAGGGCTCCTCATGGGCTGTCATATAAGCATCACCAAAGCTTAATGGCGATGACACCGGGGCTACATAGCCTGACTTTGCACAACACGGCTGCATAAAGAAAGTCGATCGACTGCCACCCAAGACGGGTGCCCAGCCCGCACGGAGATTCGCAATGACTCAGATCGCCCGTATCCGCGACACCGGCAACGAACGCCGCCTGCAAGCCGAACGCCTGGTGGGCGCCGAGGCGTTGCTGGAAGCCCAGGCTTTGCGCTTCAACGTCTTCAGCGGCGAATTCAACGCCAAATTGAAGGGCGCCGAGCGGGGTCTGGACATGGATGACTACGACGTTCACTGCGCTCACATCGGCGTGCGCGACCTGAACACCGGTCGTCTGGTGGCGACCACGCGGCTGCTCGATCACCAGGCCGCCAGCAGCCTGGGCAAGTTTTACAGCGAAGAAGAATTCAGCCTGCACGGCCTGGTTCACTTGCAGGGACCGATTCTGGAAATCGGTCGTACTTGCGTCGACCCGGCCTACCGCAACGGCGGCACCATCGCCGTACTCTGGGGTGAATTGGCCGAAGTACTGAACCAGGGCGGTTACAGCTATCTGATGGGCTGCGCCAGCATCCCGATGCAGGACGGTGGCATTCAGGCCCACGCCATCATGCAGCGCCTGCGCGAACGCTACCTGTGCACCGAACACTTGCGGGCCGAGCCGAAGAAACCGCTGCCGGTTCTGGACCTCCCGTCCAACGTCATCGCCGAAATGCCACCGCTGCTCAAGGCCTACATGCGCCTGGGCGCGAAGATCTGCGGCGAACCGTGCTGGGATGAAGATTTCCAGGTCGCCGACGTGTTTATCCTGCTCAAGCGCGATGAGCTGTGCCCGCGTTATGCCAAGCACTTCAAGGCGGCCATGTGATGAGTCGGTTGCGGGTGTACGCGCGGATCGCGCGAGTGCTGATCGTGGTGACACTGGGCTTGACCATGGCCGGCGTGTTCGGTCTGTTCGAGCGGCTGGGGATCGCTCATTCGATGGTCCGCCGGCAACGCTGGTCGCGTTTTTTCATGGCTCGGTTGAGCAATGCCCTGCCCTTTCGCGTGACCGTCCACGGCGAGCTGCCTGAAGCACCGATGCTGTGGGTCAGCAACCACGTTTCCTGGACCGATATTCCGCTGCTGGGAATGCTCACGCCGATGTCGTTCCTGTCCAAAGCCGAAGTGCGCACCTGGCCGGTGGCAGGCTGGTTGGCAGCGAAGGCCGGGAGCCTGTTTATCCGTCGTGGATCGGGCGACAGTCAATTGATCCGCAAACAGATGACCCGACACTTGCAGCACGCCCACCCCCTGCTGATGTTCCCGGAAGGCACCACCACCGATGGCCGTTCGTTGCGCACCTTCCACGGTCGCTTGCAGTCAGCGGCGATTGATTCCGAAGTGATGCTGCAACCGGTAGCGATCCGGTATTTGCGAGATGGCGAACTCGACACCTTGGCGCCGTTCATTGGTGATGATGATTTGCTCTCGCACCTGATGCGCTTGTTTGCCAATGATCGGGGGGATGTGGAAATTCATCTGCTCAAGCCGATCGCCTGCGAAGGACGGGAACGCGCAGCGCTGGCGTTTGAAGCCCAGCAAGCGGTGCAGAAGGCGTTGTTTGGTGAAGTGATGAAACCGGCAGAACCGCGTCGTACCGGCGAACTCGTCGCCGCATAACCCGGCTTTCCTGTAGGAGCAAAGCTTGCTCCTACAGAGGTGGGTGTCTGCGGTATCTGGCAAAATCTTGCAGCTGCGGATAGAACAAGCGGAAATCCTCGCTCAACGGCTCATACAACACCCGCAACTCCTGCATCGCGCCCGCCAGCTCCTCGGGCCGGGTCAACCGGCGCGAGATCCCTCGCAACACCTGCTCCAGCACATCAAATTCCCGGTAAGAACCCAACCAGTCGTGCGCCATCATGTGCGGGGCAATTTTTGCCAGTCGCTCCGGTAATTGCGACTCGGCGGATAGCACGCGATACACATTGGAGGTGAATTGCGTCAGCGGTCGGTCGGCATACAGCGTCCAGTCCCGCGCCAGGCAATGGTCGAAAAACACGTCGAGGACGATCCCGGCGTAGCGCCTGCGTGTCACGGAAAACCGCGACAACGAGACATCCACCAGCGGATGGCGATCGGTATAAACGTCGATGCTGCGATGCAGCTGGATAGCCGCTTCAACCTCGGGCTCAAACTGCCCTTGCAGCCGACCTTTGACGAAATCGCCATACAGGCTGCCGAGCAATTGACCGGGGCGCTGGCCACCGAGATGCAGATGTGCGAGATAATTCATGATGAGCAGCTTAGCACTGCGCACTTGTGTCGTTACACCCTACGTATCGTTATAACCCGATATAGCGAATTATGCGGTCTTCAGACCAAAATCATATTTGTGTATCGCGAAATAGCGATTTAAAGTTCGCCTCATCGCGATATAGCGTTTTACTCATCACGAGCCCACACCATGACCCTCAATCTCGACGAAATAATAAAAGCCCTGGCACACCCAGTACGGCGAGAAATCCTGCACTGGCTCAAAGACCCTGCCGTCGAATTTCCCGACCAGTCCCACAGCAACGAGCACGGCGTTTGCGCCGGTCAGATCGATCAACGGTGCGGCTTGTCGCAATCAACCGTGTCTGCCCACCTCGCAGTTTTGCAACGCGCCGGCCTGATCAGCAGCCGAAAAGTGGGCCAATGGCACTTCTTCAAACGTAACGAGGAAACCATTCAGGCGTTCCTCAGCACCTTCAGCAAAGAGCTCTGACCCTTTACGTCAGCAAGCCGACAAGGAATCAACGATGCCCCTCTCGCTCCTCATTCTGGCCTTGAGCGCCTTCGCCATCGGCACGACCGAGTTCGTCATCATGGGCCTGCTGCCCGATGTGGCGGCTGACCTCGGCGTGTCGATCCCCGGCGCAGGCTGGCTGGTGACCGGTTACGCCCTCGGTGTGGCCATCGGTGCACCGTTCATGGCACTGGCCACCGCGAAATTACCGCGCAAGGCCGCCCTGGTGGCGTTGATGGGCATTTTCATCATCGGCAATCTGCTGTGTGCATTGGCCAGTGACTACAACGTGCTGATGTTTGCCCGTGTGGTGACGGCCCTCTGCCACGGTGCATTCTTCGGCATCGGTTCGGTGGTAGCGGCCAATCTGGTGCCTGCCAACAAGCGTGCATCGGCCGTGGCCTTGATGTTTACCGGCCTGACGCTGGCCAACGTGCTGGGCGTTCCACTGGGCACCGCGCTCGGTCAGGAAGCCGGCTGGCGCTCGACCTTCTGGGCCGTCACGGTCATCGGGGTCATTGCCTTGATCGGTCTGATCCGCTTCCTGCCAGCCAAGCGCGATGAAGAGAAACTCGACATGCGCGCCGAGCTGCGCGCACTCAAAGGCGCCGGCATCTGGCTGTCCTTGAGCATGACCGCATTGTTCGCCGCCTCGATGTTCACCCTCTTCACTTACATCGCTCCGCTGCTCGGCGATGTCACCGGCATCTCGCCAAAAGGCGTGACCTGGACCCTGCTGCTGATTGGCCTGGGCCTGACCGTCGGCAACATCATCGGCGGCAAACTGGCCGACAAACGCCTGGCTGCCACCTTGATCGGTGTCTTCATCTCGATGGCCGTCATTTCGACCGTATTGACCTGGACCAGCGTTGCGGTAATCCCGACCGAAATCACCTTGTTCCTCTGGGCCACCGCTTCGTTTGCCGCCGTACCGGCGCTGCAAATCAACGTAGTGACCTTCGGCAAGGCCGCGCCAAACCTGGTGTCGACCCTGAACATCGGCGCATTCAACGTCGGCAACGCCCTCGGCGCCTGGGTCGGTGGCAGCGTCATCGCCAACGGTTTCGGCCTGACCAGTGTGCCACTGGCGGCCGCCGCATTGGCAGTACTCGCCCTGCTGGTGACCCTGATTACTTTCCGTCAGAGCGGCAATGCCGAGCTGGCCCCTGCTACCCACTAATTTTTCTACGAGGTTTTACTGCATGACGACTATTTTCGATCCGATCAAACTGGGCGACATCGAGTTGGCCAACCGCATCATCATGGCTCCGCTGACTCGCTGCCGCGCCGACGAAGGCCGAGTACCCAACGCGCTGATGGCTGAGTACTACGTCCAACGCGCCTCGGCTGGCCTGATCCTCAGCGAGGCCACTTCGATCACGCCAATCGGCGTCGGTTACCCGGATACACCGGGCATCTGGTCCAACGATCAGGTACGTGGCTGGAGCAATGTCACCAAAGCGATCCACGGTGCCGGTGGCAAAATCTTCCTGCAGCTGTGGCACGTTGGCCGGATCTCCCATGAGATGTATTTGAACGGCGAAACCCCGGTCGCACCGAGCGCGATCCAGCCCAAAGGTCACGTCAGCCTGGTTCGCCCAATGGCTGATTACCCGACACCGCGTGCGCTGGAAACTGCTGAAATCGCCGACATCGTCGATGCCTACCGCACCGGTGCTGAAAACGCCAAGGCCGCTGGTTTCGACGGCGTGGAAATTCACGGCGCCAACGGCTACCTGCTCGACCAGTTCCTGCAAAGCAGCACCAACCAGCGCACCGACCATTACGGTGGCTCCCTGGAAAACCGTGCTCGCCTGCTGCTGGAAGTCACCGACGCGGCCATCGACGTCTGGGGCGCTGGCCGCGTGGGCGTGCATCTGTCACCTCGCGCCGACCTGCATGACATGGGTGACGACAACCTCGCCGAGACGTTCACCTACATCGCCCGTGAACTGGGCAAGCGCGGCATCGCCTTTATCTGCTCCCGCGAGAAAGAAGGCGCTGACAGCCTGGGCCCACAATTGAAAGAAGCCTTCGGCGGTCCTTACATCGTCAACGAAAGCTTCACCAAGGAAAGCGCAAACGCCTGGCTGGCCAGCGGCAAGGCTGACGCCGTTGCATTCGGTGTTCCGTTCATTGCCAACCCGGACTTGCCGGCGCGCCTGAAAGCGGATGCGCCGCTCAATGATGCCCGTCCGGAACTGTTCTATGCCAAAGGGGCAGTGGGTTACATTGACTACCCAGTGATGTAAATCCGCCGGGTATAAAAAAGCCCCACCTGGAAACAGGTGGGGCTTTTTTTGTATTTGATTTCCAGGCGCCGGGCTAAAACGTTTTACACCACAAGGAAATGCAGCGGTCCCAGCCATGACAGGTGGCCTGCGCCTGTTGGCCAGCGCGATACAAAATGCCTACAAAATACGTAATGTGCCGCCTGTAAACTTGCCCCGCGTACGTATATAAAAGCCAACCATTCCATAAAGCGCGGAAAAACGGGGGCTTTGCCCGGCTCTGCCTTGACACAACCAGCAGCAATTACGCATTTTGTTTCATTTGCGCAGACTGGGACTCAAGCGCAGCATTTCCAGCCCTGTATCGGCCCACCGCTCGGCTTCGACGTGCAGTTCAAAACTGTCCGGTGTAAGCAACCACTGATACAGGATGCCATCGATGTATGCATGCAGGCAGATGGCGGCACGGGCCGTGTCGAGGTTTTCCGGCAATTGCCCGCGATTCACTGCATTACGCAAGGCGAGTCCGATCCGCACGTTGCAGTCCAGGCTGGCGGCCTGGCGCTGCTGGCGCAGGTCGCACATTTCATCGGTGAATTCGCATTTATGAAACAGGATTTCATTGATGCGTCGGGTTTTCGGGTCCAGAGCAACTTGATGAAACAAATGAATCAGCAGCTTCCGCATGCAGCCCAGCGGGTCGAGTTCGTCCTCGCTTTCACTGGCTTTGGCCATTTCATCCAGCGGCTCATGCAAGGTATCGAGCATGGCCTGCACCAGATCGGCCTTATTGCTGAAATGCCAGTAAATGGCCCCGCGCGTGACGCCGGCCAGGGTTGCGATGTCGGCCAGGGTCGTGCGCGCCACGCCTCGCTCGAAAAAGGCTTTCTCTGCCGCTTCGAGTATCTGGCTACGGGTTTCCTGAGCTTCCTCTTTGGTACGACGGACCATGGCAGTACAACCTCAATCAGGATGCTTCAGCGGTGTCTGAATATCCGCTGAATAAAAGTGCAGCGAGCGCTCTTGGGACTCGTCTGCGGCCTACAATTCGAACCTTCTGGCGGCATTTGTAACTGGATGAGTACACAGCCAGGGTATTTACAAACAACCATGAACGTAAGTATATTACTTAGCAAGCTACTTATCCACTCAGCGCACATTTTTTACTTTCCACACTTTCTTGTGCGCAATTTGCGCGCCTGACCCGAGGATTTTCATGCAATTCAAGCCAGCTGTTACCGCTCTGGTCACTGCCGTCGCCCTCGCATCGCTGCTCAGCGGATGTAAAAAGGAAGAGGCTCCACCGGCCGCACCACCTCCTCAGGTCGGCGTCGTGACTCTGCAACCGCAAGCTTTCACCCTGACCTCCGAGCTTCCAGGCCGCACCAGTGCGTACCGAATTGCCGAAGTTCGCCCTCAGGTCAACGGCATCATTCTCAAGCGACTGTTCAAGGAAGGCGGCGACGTCAAGTCCGGTCAGCAGCTGTATCAGATCGATCCGGCAGTCTATGACGCAACGCTGAAAAGCGCAGAAGCCAACCTGCAACAAACCAAGTCGATCTCTGACCGTTACAAGCAACTGGTCAACGAGCAGGCCGTGAGCCGTCAGGAATACGACACCGCCGTCGCCAACCGGATGCAATCGGAAGCGTCGCTGCAAACCGCGCAGATCAATGTGCGCTACACCAAAGTGTATGCACCTCTGACAGGCCGCATCGGTCGCTCCAACGTTACCGAAGGTGCCTTGGTCACCAGTGGCCAGGTCGACGCCATGGCGGTGATCCAGCAACTTGATCCGATCTATGTCGACGTGACGCAGTCTTCCGTCGAGTTGCTCGAGCTGCGCCGCGAGCTGGAAAGCGGTCGCCTGCAAAAGGCTGGTGATACCGCCGCCGCGGTCAAACTGACCCTGGAAGACGGCAGCCAGTACAAACAGGAAGGTAAACTCGAGTTCTCCGAAGTCTCGGTTGACCAGACCACCGGTTCCGTCACCCTGCGCGCGGTATTCCCGAACCCTGATCACACGCTGCTGCCCGGTATGTTCGTGCACGCACAGCTGCAGGCTGGTGTGAACAGCGCCGCCATTCTGGCCCCGCAACAAGGCGTGACCCGTGACCTCAAGGGCACGCCAACCGCCCTGGTTGTCGGACCGGACAACAAGGTTGAGCTGCGCCAACTCAAGGCCAGTCGCACCGTGGGTAGCCAATGGCTGATCGAAGACGGCCTCAAGGCCGGCGATCGCCTGATCACCGAAGGGCTGCAATTCGTCAAGCCAGGCGTTGAAGTCAAGCCGACTGAAGCGACTAACGTAGGCAACAAGAACCCGGTCCCCGCACAGGCAGCTGATAAGGCTTCCAGCGGCAAAGGGGAGTAACCCATGTCGAAATTTTTTATCGACCGTCCGATTTTCGCCTGGGTAATTGCCCTGGTGATCATGCTGGTCGGGGCACTATCGATCCTCAAACTGCCCATCAACCAATACCCGAGCATTGCGCCACCGGCCATTGCAATCCAGGTAACGTACCCGGGCGCGTCTGCACAAACCGTGCAGGACACCGTGGTGCAAGTGATCGAGCAACAGCTCAACGGTATCGATAACCTGCGTTATGTCTCCTCGGAAAGTAACTCCGACGGCAGCATGACCATTACCGCGACCTTCGAGCAGGGCACCAACTCCGATACCGCGCAGGTTCAGGTCCAGAACAAACTGAACCTGGCCACCCCGCTGCTGCCGCAAGAAGTGCAGCAACAGGGGATCCGCGTGACCAAGGCAGTGAAAAACTTCCTGTTGGTCATCGGCGTGGTGTCGCGCGACGGCAGCATGACCAAGGACGACCTGTCCAACTACATCGTGTCGAACATGCAGGACCCGATCTCCCGGACCGCCGGTGTCGGTGACTTCCAGGTCTTCGGTTCGCAGTACGCGATGCGGGTCTGGCTCGACCCGGCCAAGTTGAACAACTTCAACCTGACCCCGGTGGACGTCAAAGCGGCCATTGCTGCGCAGAACATCCAGGTGTCCTCCGGGCAACTGGGCGGCCTGCCTGCGGCGCCTGGCCAGCAATTGAACGCCACCATCATCGGCAAGACCCGCCTGCAGACCGCCGAGCAGTTCAACAAGATTCTGCTGAAGGTCAACAAAGACGGTTCGCAAGTGCGCCTGTCGGACGTCGCCGACGTCGGCCTGGGCGGTGAGAACTACAGCATCAATGCCCAGTTCAACGGCGCACCGGCTTCCGGTCTCGCAGTGAAACTGGCCAACGGTGCCAACGCCCTCGACACCGCAAAAGCACTGCGCAACACCATCGACACCCTCAAGCCATTCTTCCCGGAAGGGATGGAAGTGGTGTTCCCGTATGACACGACGCCGGTCGTGACCGAGTCGATCAAGGGTGTAGTTGAAACCCTGGTCGAAGCGATCGTACTGGTGTTCCTGGTGATGTTCCTGTTCCTGCAAAACTTCCGCGCCACCGTCATCACCACGATGACTGTACCGGTCGTATTGCTCGGTACGTTCGGCATCCTTGCGGCCTTTGGTTTCAGCATCAACACCCTGACCATGTTCGGTATGGTTCTCGCCATCGGCTTGCTGGTGGATGACGCCATCGTCGTGGTGGAGAACGTCGAACGGGTCATGAGCGAAGAAGGTCTTTCACCCAAGGAGGCCACCAAGAAATCCATGGGGCAGATCCAGGGTGCACTGGTCGGTATTGCCCTGGTTCTGTCGGCGGTACTGCTGCCGATGGCGTTCTTCAGCGGCTCCACGGGCGTGATCTACAAACAGTTCTCGATCACCATCGTATCGGCCATGGCCTTGTCGGTGCTGGTTGCCCTGATCTTCACCCCGGCGCTGTGCGCCACCATGCTCAAGGCAATTCCGAAAGGCGAGCACGGCACTCCGAAACGCGGCTTCTTCGGCTGGTTCAACCGCAGCTTCGATCGCGGCGTGAAAAGCTACGAACGCGGCGTGGGCAACATGCTCACGCACAAGGCGCCGTACCTGCTGGCGTACGTAATTATTCTGGTCGGCATGATCTGGCTGTTCACCCGTATTCCAACGGCGTTCCTGCCGGAAGAAGACCAGGGTGTACTGTTTGCCCAGGTGCAGACTCCAGCCGGCTCCAGTGCCGAACGGACTCAGGTGGTGATCGACGAGATGCGTTCCTACCTGCTGGATAAAGAGTCCAGCGCAGTCGCCTCGGTGTTTACCGTTAACGGCTTCAACTTTGCCGGTCGCGGCCAGAGCTCGGGCCTTGCGTTCATCATGCTCAAGCCGTGGGATCAGCGGGATGCGGACAACAGCGTGTTCAAGCTCGCCGAACGCGCACAGACGCACTTCTTCAGTTTCCGCGATGCCATGGTGTTTGCCTTCGCACCGCCAGCGGTACTGGAGCTGGGTAACGCCACCGGTTTCGACGTGTTCCTGCAAGACCGTGCCGGTATCGGTCACGAGAAGCTGATGGAGGCGCGCAACCAGTTCCTTGGCATGGCGGCCCAGAGCAAAGTGCTCTATCAGGTGCGCCCGAACGGACTGAACGACGAACCGCAATACCAGTTGGAAATCGATGACGAGAAGGCCAGTGCCCTGGGCATTACTCTCACCGACATCAACAGCACCCTGTCGATTGCCTTGGGCAGTAGCTACGTCAACGACTTCATCGACCGTGGTCGCGTGAAGAAAGTGTACATACAAGGTCAGCCTAACTCGCGGATGAGCCCGGAAGACATCAAGAAATGGTACGTACGCAACGCTGAAGGAACCATGGTGCCCTTCTCGGCTTTCGCCAAGGGACAGTGGATCTACGGTGCTCCGAAACTGTCGCGTTACAACGGTGTAGAAGCGATGGAAATCCTCGGCGCCCCGGCTCCAGGCTACTCCACCGGTGAAGCCATGGCCGAAGTCGAAGCGCTGGCGAAGAAACTGCCGGCGGGTGTGGGTATTTCCTGGACCGGCCTGTCGTACGAAGAACGGCTGTCCGGTTCCCAGGCTCCCGCGTTGTACGCGTTGTCGCTGCTGATGGTGTTCCTGTGTCTGGCGGCGCTGTACGAAAGCTGGTCGATTCCGATCGCGGTGATGCTGGTGGTGCCACTGGGGGTCATCGGCGCGCTGCTGGCGACCAGTTTGCGCGGCCTGTCCAACGACGTTTACTTCCAGGTGGGCCTGTTGACGACCATCGGTCTGGCCGCGAAAAACGCCATTCTGATCGTCGAATTCGCCAAAGAACTGAATGAACAGGGAATGAGTCTGCGCGATGCCGCGATTGAAGCCTGCCGCATGCGTTTGCGCCCGATCATCATGACCTCCCTCGCCTTCGTTCTGGGCGTGGTGCCACTGGCGATTTCCACGGGTGCAGGTTCAGGTAGCCAACACGCCATCGGTACCGGGGTTATTGGCGGTATGATCACGGCCACGGTCCTGGCAATCTTCTGGGTACCCCTGTTCTTCGTCACCGTGTCGTCCATCGGTCAGCGCAAAAAAACCGATGAAGATGACGCAATCGAAACTCCTAAAGAGGCTGGCCAATGAGCAAGTCGCTACTCTCCCTAGCCGTTGCCGCGTTCGTGCTCAGTGGCTGCTCGCTGATACCTGATTATCAGCAGCCCGCGGCACCGGTTCCGAGCGAATTCCCGCAGGGCCCGGCGTACTCGCCGGCCCAGGCACCGAATCAGGCCGCTGCCGAACAAGGCTGGAAGCAGTTTTTCCATGATCCGGCGCTGCAACAGCTGATCCAGGTTGCTCTGGAAAACAACCGGGACCTGCGTGTCGCAGCCCTGAACATCGACGCCTTCGCGGCCCAGTACCGCATTCAGCGCGCGGACCTGTTCCCGGCTGTTTCGGCCAATGGCACCGGCAGCCGTCAGCGTGTCCCGGCGAACGCTTCGCAAACCGGCGAAGCGGGCATTGTCAGCTCGTATTCGGCCACAGTCGGCATCAGCGCCTATGAACTCGACCTGTTCGGTCGGGTTCGCAGCCTGAGCGAACAAGCCCTGCAACAATACTTCGCGACCGAAGAAGGCCGCCGCAGCACTCAGATCAGCCTTGTGGGCAGCGTGGCCAATGCCTACCTGACCTGGCAGGCGGACAAAGAACTGCTCAAGCTGACCCAGGACACCCTCGGGGCGTTCCAGGAGAGCTACAAGCTCACCGCACGCAGCAACGAAGTAGGTGTGGCCTCGGCACTGGACCTCGCTCAGTCGCGCACCTCGGTGGAAAACGCCCGTGCCCAACTGGCGAAGTACACCCGTCAGGTCGCTCAGGACGAAAACAGCTTGGTGCTGCTGCTCGGCACCAGTATCCCGGCCAACCTGCAAGCCGCCAAGCCGCTGTCTGATGACTTGTTGAGCGACGTACCGCCCGGCTTGCCGTCGGACTTGCTGCAACGTCGTCCGGACATCCTGCAGGCCGAATACAACCTCAAGGCTGCCAACGCCAACATCGGCGCGGCACGGGCTGCGTTCTTCCCGAGCATCAGCCTGACAGCCAACGCCGGTTCCCTGAGCCCGGACCTTTCGGGTCTGTTCAAGGGTGGCTCGGGCACGTGGTTGTTCCAGCCGCAAATCAATTTGCCGATCTTCAATGCCGGCAGCCTGCGCGCCAGCCTGGACTACTCGAAAATCCAGAAAGACATTGGCGTGGCGAACTACGAGAAGTCCATTCAAACGGCCTTCCAGGAAGTCGCCGATGGCCTGGCCGCCCGCCAGACCTACACCGAGCAACTGCGGGCCCAGCGTGATTTCGTCACCGCCAACCAGGACTACTACCGTCTGGCCGAGCGTCGATATCGCATTGGTGTCGACAGCAACCTGACCTTCCTCGATGCCCAGCGCCAGCTGTTCAGTGCCCAACAGGTATTGATCACCGACCGTCTGGCGCAACTGGTCAGTGCAGTCAATCTGTACAAGGCACTGGGCGGTGGCTGGAATGAGCAAACGGCCAGGAACGAGCCTTTGAAAGAAGAAGCGCCGAAGATGAAGTTGTTCTGATAGCGCTGTGAGTCAACTTGAAGCCCACCTCCTGGTGGGCTTTTTGCTGGCAACGCAAAAGGTCTGTTGTTCGTCGTGGCCCCATCGCCAGCAGGCTGGCTCCCACAGGGAACCGGGTTTCTGCAGGAAGAAAGGAGTCCAATGTGGGAGCTAGCCTGCTAGCGATGAGGCCAGCCCCTACACAAAAAAACCGGAACCATGTTGCGTTCGATAATCGCCCAGAACCTGCCTTTAACAATTGAACCATCCAGTACATTCCCCGCACCATTCTCCGCACAAGACCAATAACATCAGGTTCGACCTCATGCCCCCGCGCCCTGCCCTGTCCGGCTGATCCCGTTCGTTTTTGTCCCGATTTCCGATGGTTGTCTGCAACCCCAAAGGTCGCGGCATTACCCGCTTCATCCCCAAGAATTAGAGAGACCCTAGCCCATGACGCCTTCCTCCGCGCAGTACTTCGTTCCCAGCCTGATCGCCGTCGCCCTGGCCAGCACAGCCCTTCCCGCCCAGGCTGAGGAGGCAGGTTTTGTCGAAGACGCCAAGGTCAACCTGAACCTGCGCAACTTCTACATCAATCGCAACTTCACCAACCCGACCAAGGCGCAGGGCAAGGCTGAGGAATGGACACAGAGTTTCATCCTCGACGCTAAATCCGGTTTCACTCAAGGCACAGTCGGGTTCGGTCTGGATGTGTTGGGGCTGTACGCGGTGAAGCTCGACGGAGGCCAGGGCACCGGTGGAACGCAGTTGTTGCCGTTGGACCAAGACGGTCGTCCGGCGAACAATTTCGGCCGCACCAATGTCGCGTTCAAGGCGAAGCTGTCCCAGACCGAAGTGAAGGTCGGCGAGTGGATGCCAGTGCTGCCGATCCTGCGCTCGGACGACGGACGTTCCATGCCGCAAACCTTTCGTGGGGGCCAGATCACCTCCAAGGAAATCAACGGACTGACGCTGTACGGTGGTCAGTTCCGCGCCAACAGCCCGCGAGATGACAGCAGCATGAGCGACATGTCGATGACCGGAAAAGCGGCCTTCACCTCCGACCGCTTCAACTTTCAGGGCGGCGAGTACGTTTTCAACGAGAAGCGCACGCAGATCGCGCTGTGGAACGCCGAACTCAAGGACATCTACAGCCAGCAATTCGTCAACCTGATCCATAGCCAGCCCTTCGGCGGCTGGACCTTGGGCGCCAATCTGGGGTTCTTCTACGGCAAAGAAGACGGCAGCGCCCGGGCCGGCGATCTGGACAACAAGACCTGGTCGGGCCTGTTCTCGGCCAGACACGGTGGCCACACCTTCTACGTCGGTTTGCAGAAGCTGACCGGCGACAGCGCCTGGATGCGCGTCAACGGCACCAGCGGCGGTACGTTGGCCAACGACAGCTACAACGCCAGCTACGACAACGCCCGGGAAAAATCCTGGCAGCTGCGCCATGACTACAACTTTGTCGCCCTTGGAATTCCCGGCCTGACACTGATGAATCGCTACATCAGCGGCGACAATGTGCACACCGGCACGGTGACCGATGGCAAGGAATGGGGACGCGAAAGCGAATTGGGCTACACCGTACAGAGCGGCGCATTGAAGGATTTAAACGTGAAATGGCGCAACTCGACCATGCGCCGGGATTACAGCAACAACGAGTTTGATGAGAACCGCGTGATCGTCAGCTACCCGATCAGTCTGTTGTAAACCTCAAGGACGCCATCGCGGGCAAGCCCGCGATGGCGTCAGTTAAGGCACCAAAAATCGCCAGGATCACTCCCGCGATTCAACCCCCAACTCGTCCCACACTGACTCCGCCAAATGGAACGTCGCATTCGCCGCCGGGATACCGCAATAGATCGCGCTCTGCATGATGACTTCCTTGATCTCGCCACGGGTCACGCCGTTGTTGGCGGCGGCACGCAGGTGCAGCTTCAGCTCTTCATTGCGGTTCATGCCGATCAGCATGGCGATGGTGATCAGGCTGCGGGTGTGACGCGGCAGGCCCGGACGGGTCCAGATGTCCCCCCAGGCGTGGCGGGTGATCATTTCCTGAAACTCCGAGTTGAACTCGGTCAGGGCGTTCAGGCTGCGATCGACATGAGCGTCGCCCAGTACCGCGCGGCGGACCTTCAGGCCTTCGTCGTAACGTTGTTTCTCGTCCACACCCACCCCCTTAATCCGCTGACAAAAACGCCACGACCTGCTCGCTGAACGCAGCGCCGGCCTGAACGTTGGACAGGTGCGCCGCGTAGAACTCCGCATACTCGGCGCCGAGCACATGCTGTTGAATGAAGTGCCCACCGGACGGCGGCGTGACCGCGTCTTCAGTGCCGGCAATCACCAGCAGCGGGACCTTGATCGACGACAACTGCTCACGGAAATCGGCATCGCGTACAGCCGCGCAATTGGCCGCGTAACCTTCAGGTGAGGTGGCCGCCAGCATGTCGGTGATTCTGCTGGCCACCGCCGGATTGGCCTCGGCAAAGTCCGGCGTAAACCAGCGCGCAATCGATGCGTCGCGTAGCGCGACCATGGCCGCCTGGCCATCACGCAACACCATTTCGATGCGCGGATTCCAGATCGACGGATCGCCGATTTTCGCCGCGGTATTGCACACCACCAGCTTGAGCAGACGATGACCGGCGTTGATTCCCAGCCACTGGCCAATCAACCCGCCCATGGACAAACCGCAGAAATGCGCCCGCTCGATGTGCAACGCATCCAGCAGTGCCAGCACGTCGTGACCCAGTTGTTCGATGGTGTAAGGCCCTGGAGTCACCAGAGACTGGCCGTGACCACGGGTATCGAAACGCAACACACGGAAATGCTCGGTGAACGCCGGAATTTGCGTATCCCACATGTGCAGGTCAGTGCCCAGCGAGTTGGACAGCACCAGCACCGGTGCATCGACCGGTCCATCGAGTTGGTAATGCAGTTCGCCATCGGCGAGTTGTACGAAAGCCACAGCAATCTCCTTCAGGCAGAAAACGCAACATGTTCAGCCACCGCTCGTTCGACCCAGGTATGGGCCTGACCGAGGTAATGGGCCGGGTTCAACAGATGATCGAGTTCAGTTGCAGAAAGTTCGGCGGTCACTTGCGGCTCATCGCCCAGGACCGCGCGCAAATGACGCTGCTCGGCGACGGCGCGCTTGCAGCACTGCTCAAGCAAGTGATGCGCCGTGTCGCGGCCGACCCGTTGGGCGAGGACGATGCTGACCGCTTCGGCGAGTACCAGCCCCTGCGTCAGGTTGAGGTTACGGGCCATGCGGTCGGCATCGACTTCCAGCCCGTCCGCTACCAGCAGTGCCTGCTTCAGGCTGCCCGAGACCAGGCAGCAAATTTCCGGCAACGTTTCCCACTCGGCATGCCACAGGCCCAGGCTGCGCTCGTGTTCCTGGGGCATGGCGCTGAACAGGGTCGAGAGCAGACCGGGAACCCGGGTTGCTGCACCAATCAGCACTGCCGCGCCGACCGGGTTGCGCTTATGCGGCATGGTCGACGAACCACCCTTGCCCGGCGCCGAAGGCTCGAACACTTCGCCGGCCTCGGTTTGCATCAACAGGCTGATGTCGCGCCCCAGTTTGCCGAGGCTGCCCGCGATCAATCCCAGCACCGAACCAAATTCCACAAGGCGATCACGCTGGGTGTGCCAGGGTTGTTCGGGCATCGTCAGATGCAGTTCATCGGCCAGTGCCTGGGCAACCGGCATTGCCTGTTCGCCGAGGGCGGCAAGGGTTCCGGATGCGCCACCAAACTGCAGCACCAGCAACCGCGGTTTGAGTTCCTGCAGGCGCTGACGGCTACGGGTTACCGCGCCCAGCCAACCGGCGATTTTCATGCCGAGGGTGACCGGGGTCGCGTGTTGCAGCCAGGTGCGACCGGCCAATGGCGTGGCGACATAGCGCCGGGCCTGAGTCGCCAGCGTTTGCGCCAGTTGCGCCAGATCCTGTTCGATCAGCGCCAGCGCATGGCGAAGTTGCAGCACCAGGCCACTGTCCATCACGTCCTGACTCGTCGCGCCCAGATGTACATAACGCTCGGCCTCGGCATCCTGTGCCGCAACCTGCTTGCCCAGCGCTTTCACCAAAGGAATCGCCGAATTGCCCGCCGTGGCGATCGCCTCGCCGAGCACTGAAAAGTCGTAAAGACCTGCCTGACATGCCGCTTCAATCGGGGCAACCGCTGACTGCGGGATTAACCCGACACGAGCCTCAGCCCGTGCCAGTGCCGATTCGAAATCGAGCATGGCCTGGACCCGACCCTGATCGCAGAACACCTCACGCATATCGCGGGCAGTGAAATAGGTATCGAACAATTGATTGCCCGGTCGCTCGTTCATAAACAGTTCCTGAGGGCGTGGGCCGTCGTGGCCCACGCGTAAAGATCAGAGGTCGTGGTGCAGGTATTTCGCCTGTTTCGGCAGGCGCAAGCTGAACAGGAACGCCACCGCCATCATCACCGTCACGTACCAATAAAACGAGTTTTCCATGCCCACGGCTTTAAGGCTCAGGGCGACGTACTCTGCCGACCCGCCGAAGATCGCATTCGCCACCGCATACGCCAGGCCGACACCCAGGGCACGTACTTCAGGCGGGAACATTTCCGCTTTCACCAGCCCGCTGATGGAGGTGTAGAAGCTGACGATTGCCAGGGCCACGGTGATCAGAACGAAGGCCAGAAACGGACTGCTGACACTTTTCAGGCTCAGGAGGATAGGCACGGTGAACAGGGTCCCCAGAGCACCGAACCAGAGCATCGAACTGCGTCGGCCAATCTTGTCCGCGAGCATGCCGAACAGCGGTTGCATGCACATATAAAGGAACAGCGCGCCGGTCATGATGTAGCTGGCGGTCTTGGCGTGCATCCCGGCCGTGTTCACCAGGTACTTCTGCATGTAGGTCGTGAAGGTGTAGAAAATCAACGAACCACCGGCGGTGTAACCCAGCACGGTGATGAACGCAGCTTTGTGATCACGAAACAATGCGCGGATGCTGCCGGCGTCTTTGTTTTCGCGCATTTCCTTGCTCGAGGTTTCCTTGAGCGAACGACGCAGGAACAGCGAGATCAACGCGGCCACGGCGCCGACCACGAACGGGATCCGCCAGCCGTAGGCACGCAGGTCATCTTCGGTGAGAAATTGTTGCAGGATCACCACCAGCGACACCGCCAGCAACTGACCGCCAATCAGTGTCACGTACTGGAACGAGGCGAAGAAACCGCGCTGGCCCTTGAGCGCGACTTCGCTCATGTAGGTCGCGGTGGTGCCGTACTCCCCGCCCACGGACAAACCCTGGAGCAAGCGCGCGAACAACAACAGGATTGGCGCCCAGACGCCGATGTCCTTATAGGTCGGCAGACACGCGATCAGCAGCGAGCCGAAGCACATCATCAGAATCGAAATCAGCATCGAATTCTTGCGCCCGTGCTTATCTGCAACACGACCGAAAATCCAGCCGCCAATCGGCCTCATCAGGAACCCGGCCGCGAACACGCCAGCGGTGTTCACCAACTGCACGGTCGGGTTATCGGAAGGAAAAAAGGCCGGGGCGAAATAGATTGCGCAAAAGGCGTAGACGTAGAAGTCGAACCATTCGACGAGGTTGCCGGACGAGGCACCGACGATCGCAAAGATCCTTTTGCTGCGCTCTTCACCGGTGTAGTGCGCTGGAGTAGCGGTGGGGGTTGTCATTGTTTTTCACTCTTTGGGGACAGTGACAGTCTAGACACACTTCGTAACAGTCCCGTTCCACAGATGCAAGTTACGACGCAAATCCCTTGTAGGAGCGAGCCTGCTCGCGATAGCGGCGTGTCATTCAGCATTAGTGACGCTGATACACCGCCATCGCGAGCAGGCTCACTCCCACAAGGGGAATTGCGGTGTTTTCAATAATCGAAAAACACCGTCTCGGCGTCAGTCCCCTGCAAAATCACATTCCACTGATAAATACCTGAAGCATCCTGCTTGGCCAGCAATGTCTGGCGGCGATCCGCAGGAACGCATTCCAGTAACGGATCACCGACGTTGGCCGGCTCACCATCAAAGTAGATCCGTGTCAGCAAGTGCTTCACCAGCCCTCGAGCAAATACCAGCACCACCAGATGCGGCGCCTGGGTCGTGCCCTTCAAGCCTTCCACGGTGCCTGGCTTGATGGTGGTGAAACGAAAGCGCCCTTCTGCATCCACCGGCACACGGCCAAAGCCTTCGAAGTTCGGGTCCAGCGGTTTCTCTTGATCGTCTTCAGGGTGGGCATATTTGCCGGCCGCATTGGCCTGCCACACTTCCAGCATGGCGTCGTTAACAACATCGCCATTGCCATCCACCACTTGCCCGGTGATCGCCACGCGCTCGCCAAGGGTTTGCTCGACGGTCAGGTCTTCGCGGTTCAGCCAGGTCAGGCCGATGTGGTAGTACGGTCCGACGGTGTGGGACGTGGTCGCGTTCAGCGTCATCTTATTTCTCCATCGGCGTGGCTTCGCGGCCGCGCAAGACGATGTCCCAGCGATAACCGAGGGCGTAGGAAGGAACGGTTTTTTCTAGGTCGAAACTGGCGATCAGGCGCTCTTTGGCACTCGTATCGGGCACGCAGTTATAGATCGGGTCGTATGCCAGCAGCGGATCGCCGGGGAAATACATCTGGGTGACCAGGCGCGTCAGGATGCTGGGCCCAAACAGCGAGAAGTGGATATGCGCCGGGCGCCACGCATTGTGGTGGTTGCCCCATGGGTAGGCGCCAGGCTTGATGGTCTGGAACTGGTACCAGCCATCAGCGTCGGTCACGGTGCGTCCGGTGCCCGTGAAGTTCGGGTCCAGTGGTGCGTCGTGCACGTCGCGAGCGTGGTTGTAGCGACCCGCCGCGTTGGCCTGCCAGATCTCCACCAGGATTCCGGGCACCGGCAATCCGTTTTCGTCCAGCACACGGCCATGAATGATGATGCGCTCGCCCTGCGGTTCACCTGAATGCTGTGCGGTCAGGTCATTGTCCTGCTCTTTGATACGCTCGGCACCGATGGTCGGGCCGGTGATCTCCGACAGCGAATGCGGCAAAAACACCAACGGCTTGGACGGCGAGCGAAGGTTGGTGGATTGATAGGCCGGGTGCAGGTAGTCCGGCTGAGTGCCCTCTTGTGGGCGACGGTAACCAGGCTTGTCAGACATTACGCTTTCCTCTGTTCTTGTTAGTCACGGCTGCACGTCAGACGCGTTCGATTGCCAAGGCCAGACCCTGGCCCACACCGACGCACATGGTTGCCAGTGCTTTTTTGCCACCGGTCTTCTCCAGCTGGTGCAACGCCGTCAATACCAGTCGCGCGCCGCTCATGCCCAGGGGGTGGCCCAAGGCAATCGCGCCACCATTCGGGTTGACCTGAGCGGCGTCGTCCGCCAGACCCAGTTCACGCAATACCGCCAAGCCTTGGCTGGCGAACGCTTCGTTGAGTTCGATGACGTCGAAATCGCTGACGGCCAGGCCGAGGCGCTCAGTCAGTTTGCGCACCGCCGGTACAGGGCCGATGCCCATGACCCGAGGCGCGACACCGGCGCTCGACATACCCAGCACCCTGGCGCGAGCGGTCAGCCCGTGTTTCTTCACGGCCTCGGCAGACGCCAGAATCAGCGCCGCCGCACCGTCGTTGACCCCGGACGCATTGCCAGCAGTCACGGTTTTGTCAGGACCATTCACCGGTTTGAGTTTCGCCAGTGTTTCCAGAGTGGTGTCGGCGCGCGGATGCTCATCCTGGCTGACAACGGTTTCGCCCTTCTTGTGGGCAATGCGCACTTCGATGATTTCTTCAGCGAAGAATCCTGCAGCTTGCGCGGCGGCTGTCCGCTGCTGACTGCGCAGTGCGAAAGCGTCCTGATCCTCGCGGGATACTTCGTAATCGTCTGCCACGTTGTCAGCGGTCTGTGGCATCGCATCAACGCCGTATTGCGCTTTCATCAACGGATTGATGAAGCGCCAGCCGATGGTGGTGTCTTCCAGCTTCATGTTGCGCGAGAACGCGGCGTCAGCCTTGCCCATCACGAACGGCGCGCGGGACATCGATTCGACGCCACCGGCAATCGCCAGCTCCATCTCGCCGCTGGCGATGGCCCGAAAAGCAGTGCCAATAGCGTCCATGCCGGAGGCGCAGAGACGATTGAGGGTCACACCCGGAATGCTCTCCGGAAGACCTGCCAGCAGCAGCGCCATGCGCGCCACGTTGCGGTTGTCTTCGCCGGCCTGGTTGGCACAGCCGAGGAACACCTCGTCCACCGCGCTCCAGTCCACCGATGGATTACGCGCCACCAGTGCCTTGATCGGCACGGCGGCCAGGTCGTCGGCACGCACCGAGGACAGGCCACCGCCGAACCGGCCGATGGGGGTGCGAATCGCGTCGCAGATATAAACGTCACGCATCAGGCTTCTCCGGGGGCTTGGCCGTGGGCGGCGGCGGTGCGGGCTTCCAGATCCCTGAGTGCTTTGAGTTCAACCTCGGTCGGCTCGGCGGTGTTTTCTACCGTATCAGCGAAGCGGACCGCCCAACCGGTGGCCGCGACGACTTGCTCGCGGGTCACGCCAGGGTGCAGCGCGGTGACCACAAATTCATGGGTATCCGCTTCCGGTTCCATGATGCACAGGTCGGTGATGATGCCGACCGGACCGGCGCCCGGCAGGCCCAGACGCTTGCGCGAGTCGCCCCCCTCGCCATGGCCGACGGAGGTAATGAAGTCGAGTTTATCGACGAAGGAGCGTGCCGATTGCTTGAGGATGATCAACACGCTTTTGGCGGAACCGGCGATTTCTGGAGCACCGCCGGCACCCGGCAGGCGGACTTTCGGCGCGTGGTAATCGCCAACGACCGTGGTGTTGATGTTGCCAAAGCGATCGACTTGCGCAGCGCCGAGGAAGCCGACGTCGATACGACCGCCCTGCAGCCAGTAGCGAAAAATCTCACCGGTCGGGACGACGGTGTCGGCCGTTTCCGCCAGTTCGCCATCACCAATCGACAAAGGCAATACGCTCGGCTTGGCGCCAATCGGACCCGATTCATAGATAAGGACGACGTCAGGCGAAGACGTCAGGCGGGCCAGGTTGGCCGCTTTCGATGGCAGGCCGATGCCGACGAAGCACACCGAACCGTTTTTCAGGCGGCGAGCGGCGGCAACGGTCATCATTTCATTGGTGGTGTAAGTCATTACTTCGCCTCCGAAGCAGCGGCCAGCTTGGCCTGGAACTCGCTGAAGTCAGCGCAGCCATGGATGTATTCGTTGATCCACGCGGTGAAGGTTTCACGGTCGCGGGCAATCGGGTCCCAGGCTTGGTAGAAACGGTTGTCACGCTCGTTGTAGCCGTGTGCGTAGGACGGGTGCGCCCCGCCAGGTACATGGCAGACCGCGCTCAACGCCCAGGTTGGCAACACACAGGCGTTCATCGGAGCATTAAGGTCATCGACGATTTCTTCGACGGTGACGATGCAACGCTTGGCGGCCAACGCGGCTTCTTTCTGCACGCCGAGAATGCCCCAGAGCAACACGTTGCCCTTGCGGTCGGCTTTCTGCGCATGAATCACGGTGATGTCAGGGCGTACCGAAGGCACCGCGGCCAGCACTTCACCGGTGAACGGGCAAGTGACGGTTTTGATCAGCGGGTTGACCTTCGGCAGGTCGGAGCCGGCATACGCGCGAAGCACGGCGAAAGGCAGGCCCGAAGCGCCGGCGACGTAGGCGTTGGCCAAATCGGCGTGGCTGTGTTCTTCAATTTCCAGTGCGTGAGGCCATTGCTTCTCGACCGCGTCGCGCAGACGGTGCAACGAACCGACACCCGGATTGCCGCCCCAGGAGAAAATCAACTTGCGCGCACACCCGGCACCGATCAACTGGTCATAGATCAAGTCAGGCGTCATCCGCACCAGCGTCAGATCTTTCTTGCCCTGGCGAATGATCTCGTGACCCGCCGCCGTAGGAATCAGATGAGTAAAGCCTTCGAGCGCGACGGTATCGCCGTCATTTACGAATTGCTTCACCGCGTCGTGCAGCGAAAGGATTTCAGCCATGGGGCAAGCTCCCGTTTTGTTATGAACCGACAATGGAAGAAAAAGGCGCGATGCGCAGCGCCGGAATGACTGAAGAGTAAGCCTGTGCAAAACACCAAACAATCCGATAATCGACTGAGTGTTCGTTTATCGAACAGATTGTTGTCTACCTATCGATGATCGTTCCCTTGCTCTGCGTGGGAATGCAGCCCGGGACGCTCCGCGCCCCAAAGCGGACGCAGAGCGTCCATTGAGGCATTCCCACGCAGAGCGTTGGAACGATCATGGATCTGACTGTCAGGTCGCATCCGCGTGGCTGACCATGCCCTTGATCACCACCGCCGCCGTCGCCACCGCCGCCGGAATCACCAGCGCCGTCAACACCTGCTCGAAATTCCAGCCCAGGCCGAGCAGCGTCGCGCCCATCCAGGCGCCCAGAATCGCGCCGAAACGGCCGATACCGAGCATCCACGACACACCGGTCGCCCGGCCTTGAGTCGGGTAGAACCGCGCGGCCAGGGATGGCATCGCCGATTGCGCGCCGTTGACGCACATGCCGGCAATCAGCACCAGCGTGGCCAGGATCGTAATGTTGCCCAGGCTCTGCCCCACGGCGTAGGCAAACACCCCGGCCAACAGGTAGAAAGTGCCGATGACTTTGTGCGGATTGAACCGATCCATGGCCCATCCCACGCCCACCGCACTCAACACACCGCCAAACTGAAACAGCGCGCCAATGAATGCGGCCTGTTCCATGCTCGCGCCACTGTCTCGCATCAGCGTCGGCAACCAGCTGGTCAGCAGGTAAACGATCACCAGGCCCATGAAGTAGGTCAGCCATAACAACAACGTGCCAGTGCTGTAGGTGCCGGAGAAGATCACCGCGAACACATTGCGTGCTTTCACGGTTTTTTGCTCCGGCACACTGAAGCTGGACGCCAGGGCCACAACGGCAGGATCAATGGGCGACAGGGTTTTGCGTACTTTGTCCGTACCGCGATTGCGCACGACGAGGTAGCGCGCCGACTCCGGCAGCCAGAACAACAGCACCACGGCAAGGATCAGCGGCAGAATCCCGCCTATCAATAGCAAGCTGTGCCAGCCAAACATCGGAATCAGTTTGGCCGAGATAAACCCGCCGCCGGCCATGCCGAGGTTAAAGCCGCAGAACATGCTGGTCACCAGCAATGATTTCTTGCGCTCCGGGGTGTATTCGGAAAGCAGCGTGGTAGCGTTCGGCATCCCGGCGCCCAGTCCCAACCCGGTCAGGAAACGCAACACCAGCAGTTGATCGACGTTGGTGCTGTAAGCCGACGCCAGGCTGAAGGCGCCAAACAACAGCACCGCGCCCACCAGTACGACTTTTCGCCCAAAGCGGTCAGCCAAAGGGCCGGAACCCAGCGCGCCAAAAACCATGCCGATCAACGCGGCACTCATCACCGGGCCGAGGCTGGCGCGGTCGATACCCCAATCCTGCGACAAGGCAGGCGCGATAAATCCCATGGCCGCGGTATCGAGGCCATCGAGGAAGACAATCAGGAAACACAGGATCACCACTCGCCACTGGTAGCGCGAAATGGGTTGAGTATTGATGAAGGACTGCACGTCGAGGCAGTTTCCTACAGCAGACTGAGGCTGGTTCATTATTTTTATTCCACGCAAGAACGCAGTCGAACAGGTGCCAGCTGAGGCTGGCGCTGCCGCGACATTAATGATCCCGGGGAAAGAGCGTCAATTCGATAAACGCGAGTCTGTGCGTTTATCGAACATCTTAGGCAGGTCTATGCGAAAAGTTGTGCGCTGAGGTCACGGCTGGCGCTGAGGAGGCCGGGCAGGAACCGTTGCTCCAGCTCGTTACGACTCACCCGCCCGGCGTGGGTGCTGACGTTCAACGCCGCGACGACTTGCCCGGAGGCGTCGTACACCGGTACGGCGATCGAGCGCAGACCCTGCTCCAGCTCCTGATCGACGATGCACCAACCTTGTTGTCGTACTTCCTGCAGGCATTCGAGTAACGCCTCCGGTGTGTGCAAGGTGCGGCTGGTCTTGGCCTGCAGTTCAGCGTGATCGAGGTACTCGCGCAGCGAAGTATCGTCCAGCGCGGCGAGAAGAATCCTGCCCATGGAGGTGCAATAGGCCGGTAGACGCCCGCCCACCGACAGGTCCACCGAAATCAACCGTTGGGTCGTCGCCGAACGCGCGATGTATAGAATGTCATCGCCCTCCAGGGTCGCCATGTTGCAGGCCTCGTGAAGTTGCTCGCTCATGCGGTCCAGATACGGTTGGGCCGAGACTGCCAGCGGCGTCGAGGACAAGTAGGCATGACCGAGGGTCAGCACTTTAGGTAGCAGCGAATAGGTCCGGCCGTCAGTGGTGGCGTAGCCCAGTTTGATCAGCGTGTGCAGACAACGTCGCACAGCGGCGCGGGGGATTTCCGTGCGGTGGCTGATTTGGGCGATGGTCAGGTGGCGTTTGCGTTCCTGGAACGCCTGCACCACGGCCAGACCCCGGGCCAGGGACGTCATGAAGTCCGGATCGCCGGTCAGGGCCTGTATTCGCTTCGCGGGCGAGGCAACAATGGGCGGCGCCACCGAGGCGAAGGAATTGCGCATTTGATCGTTCATATCAGGTCCTTTCCACACGAATCAACAGGCATTACAAGCGGCTGCGGGTCGACGCACAAGCCTGACGCAGCGAGATTGGGCGATTATCGAACCATCAACCGATAATCGCAATTGCTTCACTCCGGGCAACACCCGCCATGTGGAACGATGCCTGCAGGATTTTACGAATCGGGATGCAGAACTTAATGCCCGATGGAGGTCCCGAACTTACCCGACTTAATGGCGTCAGAAAGTCAGCGCAACAAAGTGACACTCCCAGACACATTAGTTGCCCCAAACTTGCCCGTCACAAAACAATCACACCGGAAAATCTACATTTAACTCGTTGGCGATAGTGTTCTTCGAATCGACCGCTATAATACAATTCACTGGCGAATGGCTTTTCACCTGCCGATTCCGCCACCCGGTGGTGCGATGTTCCATCGCCGCTGCCAGCAGCAAGCGCCTGACGCTCATTTCATATGCTTCGCCAACGCGCTCGCTGAAACAGGAGACTGATGCTACGTCAGATGTTTATCTCTGGTGCCGTGGCCGCCTGCAAAATGGAAGTCTTGATCGCGACGTAAACAAAGCCTTGGCAGGCTTGTGTTGAAGACGTGGCCACTGTACTTGCGCAGTGCGTTTCACCAGAATTTATCTCAACTCAAACAGGTAGCACTGTGACGAAAGACGAACTGCGCGCGGAACTTGAGCGCCAGGAACAACGCTACAAGGAAGTTTACGGCGGGGAAGTTACCACCTACGCCGCCCAGCCCGAACCAGAACGCAAGCCTTGGCGTAAACGCGCCACCGTTCAGGATCAGGCATTTACCCAGGAACTGCAGAAGATGGAAAAGGAACTCAAAGCCGAAGAGCCATGACTCCAAGGTTTTTGATCCTTTCAAGGGTCTGCGTTTACACCCGTTAAAAGCGGGCTGTATCGATGATGCCTTTCGCGCCCGTTACAAGCGGGCAGCGGCAACCTCACTGACCGGATGAGGCAGCGGGCTCATTTCTGACCCTCTTCTCAGATATTTCATACACGCAATCGAGCCTCTCTCATTCTTGAGCGAAACCCCCGTGCCTGCGGTCTTTCCCAGTCAATTCAATGGCTTGAAAGATCCGGCAAACGTTTCGAGCATGGGCTATCGTCACAAACTAATTCGTTGAAGAATGTTACCGATGAGCAGCTAGTGCATCGATTACCAGTCTTTTCTGGCATAATCGCGCCCCCTTATGACCGGGTCAGAAAACCTTCATGATCGATTTATTCAGCGGACTAGATGCTTGGGTGCTTGTGAGCCTCTTGCTCGCCCTGGCCTTTGTCCTCGCCTTCGAGTTCATCAACGGCTTTCATGACACCGCTAACGCGGTGGCCACCGTTATCTACACCAAAGCCATGCCGCCCCATCTGGCGGTGTTCTTTTCCGGTGTGTTCAACTTTCTCGGCGTGTTGCTGGGCGGTGTTGGCGTGGCGTATGCCATCGTCCACCTGTTGCCGGTAGAACTGCTGATCAATGTGAACACCGGTCACGGACTCGCCATGGTGTTCTCGCTGCTCGCTGCCGCCATCACGTGGAACCTGGGCACCTGGTACTTCGGTATTCCGGCCTCCAGCTCTCATACGCTGATCGGTTCGATCCTCGGTGTCGGCCTCGCCAACGCCCTGATCAACGATATCCCGCTGGCTGACGGTGTGAACTGGCAGAAAGCGATCGATATCGGCGCCTCTCTGGTGTTCTCGCCGATGGCGGGTTTCCTGGTCGCGGCCTTGATTCTGATCGGCCTTAAATGGTGGCGTCCGCTGTCGAAGATGCACAAGACGCCGGAACAGCGCCGCAAGATCGACGACAAGAAGCACCCACCGTTCTGGAATCGCCTGGTATTGGTGATTTCGGCCATGGCCGTGAGCTTCGTGCACGGGTCCAACGACGGCCAGAAAGGTATCGGCCTGATCATGTTGGTGTTGATCGGTATCGTGCCGGCGCAGTTCGTACTCGACCTGGGCAGCACCACCTACCAGATCGAGCGCACCCGTGACGCGACGTTGCACTTGAGCCAGTTCTACAAGCGCAATGCCGATACGCTGGGCGAGTACCTGGCCCTGGGCAAAAGCGTGGATGGCGATCTGCCGGAGAAATTCCGTTGCAACCCGCAACAGACCGAACCGACCATCACCGCCCTGCTCGGCACCCTCAAAGGCGTTTCGGACTACCACTCGCTGACGTCGGACAGCCGTATTGAAGTGCGTCGCTACTTGCTCTGCCTGGACGACACGGCGAAGAAAGTCGGCAAGCTGCCAGGCCTGGAGGCCCGTGAAAAGGCGGACCTGGACAAACTGCGCAAGGACCTGACAACCACCACTGAATACGCCCCGTTCTGGGTGATTCTGGCGGTAGCCCTGGCACTGGGCCTGGGCACCATGGTTGGCTGGAAACGTGTGGTACTGACCATCGGCGAGAAGATCGGCAAGCAAGGCATGACCTACTCTCAAGGCATGTCTGCGCAGATCACCACCGCAAGCCTGATCGGCATGGCCAACATCTTCAGCCTGCCGGTGTCCACCACCCACGTCCTGTCTTCGGGCGTAGCGGGCACCATGGTCGCCAACAAAAGCGGCCTGCAAGGCGGAACGGTTAAAACCATCCTGTTGGCCTGGGTACTGACCCTGCCCGCCACGGTGGCCCTGTCGGCCGGCCTGTTCTGGCTGGCGTCGAAGGCACTGGGTAGCTGATAAAAGCTGCACTAAAAGAAAGGCGCGTTCCGTGAGGTTCGCGCCTTTTTTATGCCTGCCATAAACCCCGGAAACACCACTCTGTAGGAGCAAGCTTGCTCCTACAGGAGGGATGTTGATAAACCGACAATTTTCGCAGGCAAAAAAAAGGGCAACCGAAGTTGCCCAAAATGCCTTGCGTGCTCATTGCTTCCAGAAAGACCTACGGTTTTTTCCGCTTCTGTGAATCCTTCCAGATAAAAAATCCAAACCCTGCAAAAAACAGAACCATGAGGCCGACTGTCAGCACTCCGGCGATCACCACGTTGTCGAAAAACATGACTGGCCCCCTGCACTTGCCCTGTTGCGATAGGGCTAAGTTAACCAATCAGGCAGGAGTGAAAATTGACCGGGGTCAATAGCGCCGCGACTGGGCGCAACAGGAGGGATAAAAACTGACCTGCATCAACCAATGCAGGGGGATTCAACGCTTTTTCGGTTTGTTTTTCGGCTTTTTCTTCGGTTTGCCCAGCGGCATGGCCTGCTCGAAAGCCTGACGGACTTCATTCAGGCGCTTTTCATTGAGGTCATGCACACGCTTGGCACGTTCGGTGTTGAGGTCGATCAGCTTGTCGTCTTGGCTCATGGCGTTCAGTACATCGCGTCGGTGAAATACAAGTGCCGCGTTTGCAGGCAAGGATGTACCAATAATGAGGCCTGACGAGAGAGCTGACCAGCCGGCGGCCTCAGATCTCGATATCCACCCACAAACCTTGGCGAGGCTCGTCCTCAATCAAGGGTGCAACCGGAACGGTATTGTCAGCGTTGAGTTCGTAACCCGGAATCGGCAGATGCTGATCGGGATCTCCCTCAGTCTCACGCCGGCGTTTTTCCCGCTGTTGCTGGCGACGCTGCTCTTCACGCAACTGGAAAGCCGCTTCTTCAGGATCGCGCTGTTGCAGATCGATGGTGCTTTCACTGGAGGTTTGCTGCACCGGCGCGACGGGCGCAATATCCGGGCGCTGGCGAACCGGGTCCTGCTGTGAAGTGATCGGCACGGCACTTAAGGGAAGCATCGGTGGCAGCATAATTATTGGTCTCCTGTCAGCAGGCTGTCGGCTGCGCGGATGGCGACTTGAGCCATCGGTCGCAAACTGTGACCCGGTTAACACCTATTGGTGCCCCAGACCTGCACCTTTGCCTTGATGCACTATCGTAATACCTTGAGTTTTTATGAGAGTCTTTTGGCCCTGAAGCCCTCATTCCGTTAAGATAGCCCGCTTTTTCAAGGTGGGAGTCAGGCAGCATGGCGCAGCAGTATCAACCGGGGCAACGCTGGATCAGTGACAGCGAAGCCGAGCTGGGTTTAGGCACCGTTCTGGCACAGGACGGCCGCTTGTTGACCGTGCTCTACCCGGCCACTGGCGACACTCGCCAGTACGCGCTACGGAATGCGCCCCTCACTCGCGTGAGGTTTTCGCCGGGTGATTCGATCACTCACTTCGAAGGCTGGAAACTGACCGTACGCGAAGTCGACGATGTCGATGGCCTGCTGGTTTACCACGGGCTCAACGCGCAAAACGAAGTCGTCACCCTGCCTGAAACCCAACTGTCGAACTTTATCCAGTTCCGTCTGGCCAGCGACCGTCTGTTCGCGGGCCAGATCGACCCATTGTCCTGGTTCTCGCTGCGCTACCACACGCTGGAACACACCAGCCGCCAGTTGCAATCTTCGCTGTGGGGCCTGGGCGGCGTACGTGCGCAACCGATCGCGCACCAGCTGCACATTGCCCGCGAAGTCGCTGACCGTATCGCGCCACGGGTTCTGCTGGCGGACGAAGTAGGCCTGGGCAAGACCATCGAAGCCGGCCTGGTGATCCATCGCCAACTGCTGTCGGGTCGCGCCAACCGAGTGCTGATCCTGGTTCCAGAGAACCTGCAGCACCAATGGCTGGTCGAGATGCGCCGCCGCTTCAATCTTCAGGTCGCGCTGTTCGACGAAGAACGCTTTATCGAAAGCGATGCCGCCAACCCGTTCGAAGACACCCAGCTTGCACTGGTCGCCCTCGAATGGCTGGTAGAAGACGAAAAAGCCCAGGATGCGCTGTTCGCTGCAGGATGGGACCTGCTGGTCGTGGACGAAGCTCACCACCTGGTCTGGCATGAAGAAAAAGCCAGCCGTGAGTATTCGCTGGTCGAGCAACTGGCTGAAGTCATTCCGGGTGTACTGCTGTTGACCGCCACCCCAGAGCAACTGGGTCAGGACAGTCACTTCGCCCGTCTGCGTCTGCTCGATCCAAACCGTTTCCACGACCTGCACGCCTTCCGCGCCGAGAGCGAAAACTATCGCCCGGTGGCCGAAGCCGTTCAAGAGCTGCTGGACAAAGGACGCTTATCGCCTGAAGCGCACAAGACCATCCATGGTTTCCTCGGTAACGAAGGTGAAGCGCTGCTGACTGCGGTCAACGACGGCGACACTGAAGCCAGCGCTCGCCTGGTTCGCGAACTGCTGGACCGTCATGGCACCGGTCGAGTGCTGTTCCGTAACACCCGCGCCGCCGTGCAGGGTTTCCCGGAACGTAAACTGCATCCGTACCCGCTGCCATGCCCGGACGAGTACCTCGAACTGCCGCTGGGTGATCACGCCGAGCTGTACCCGGAAGTCAGTTTCCAGGCTCAACCGGATGCTAATGAAGAAGAGCGCTGGTGGAAGTTTGACCCGCGCGTCGAGTGGCTGATTGACCAGCTGAAAATGCTCAAGCGCACCAAGGTGCTGGTGATCTGCGCCCACGCCGAAACTGCGATGGACCTGGAAGACGCCCTGCGCGTGCGTTCCGGCATCCCGGCGACCGTCTTCCACGAAGGCATGAACATTCTCGAACGTGACCGTGCAGCCGCTTACTTCGCCGACGAAGAATTTGGCGCACAAGTGCTGATCTGCTCGGAAATCGGCAGTGAAGGTCGCAACTTCCAGTTTTCGCACCACCTGGTGCTGTTCGACCTGCCTGCGCATCCGGACTTGCTGGAGCAACGTATCGGTCGTCTGGACCGGATCGGCCAGAAGCACATCATCGAACTGCACGTGCCGTACCTGGAAACCAGCCCGCAAGAGCGACTGTTCCAGTGGTACCACGAGGCATTGAACGCGTTCCTCAACACCTGCCCGACCGGCAACGCCCTGCAGCACCAGTTCGGCCCGCGCCTGCTGCCGCTGCTGGAAAATGCCGACGATGGCGAGTGGCAAGCGCTGATCGACGAGGCCCGTACCGAGCGTGAGCGTCTGGAAGCCGAGTTGCACACCGGTCGTGACCGCCTGCTGGAACTCAACTCGGGTGGCTCAGGCGAAGGCGATGCACTGGTCGAGGCCATTCTCGAGCAAGACGACCAATTTACCCTGCCGATCTATATGGAAACCCTGTTCGATGCGTTCGGCATCGACAGTGAAGACCATTCGGAAAACGCGCTGATCCTCAAGCCGAGCGAAAAAATGCTCGACGCCAGCTTCCCGCTGGGCGACGACGAAGGCGTGACCATCACTTATGACCGCAACCAGGCGCTGTCTCGCGAAGACATGCAGTTCATCACCTGGGAGCACCCGATGGTTCAAGGCGGTATGGACCTGGTGTTGTCCGGCTCCATGGGCAACACCGCTGTGGCATTGATCAAGAACAAGGCGCTGAAACCTGGCACCGTGTTGCTGGAACTGCTCTACGTCAGCGAAGTGGTTGCTCCGCGTTCGCTGCAGCTGGGCCGTTACCTGCCACCCGCCGCCCTGCGCTGCCTGCTCGATGCCAATGGCAACGACCTGTCGGCCCGCGTGTCGTTCGAGACCCTCAACGATCAGCTCGAAAGCGTGCCTCGCGCCAGCGCCAACAAGTTCATCCAGGCCCAACGTGACCAGCTGACACCACGGATCAACGCCGGTGAAGAGAAAATCTTCCCGCGTCATGCTGAACGTGTGGCCGAGGCCCAGCGGCGTCTGGCCGCCGACACCGATGAAGAACTGGCGCGCCTCACCGCCTTGCAAGCGGTCAACCCGACCGTGCGCGACAGCGAACTGGTCGCCCTGCGCAAACAACGTGAACAAGGCTTGGCCATGCTGGACAAGGCTGCGTTGCGACTGGAAGCGATTCGGGTGTTGGTGGCGGGCTAACGTCCCTGCTCTACCAGCGTAAAAGAGAAGGCCCGCAGCGATGCGGGCCTTTTTTTGGGGTTCAACCGGGGCAATGAGCACCTGTGGGAGCACAGCTTGCTCGCGATGGCGATGAACTGTCGACATCAATGTTGAATGCCAACGAGGTCATCGTCGGATCGCCGCATGGACCAAGCTGAGTCCTACGGCTCGATTCGCTGTTGATCAGACCGCCGCCACAACCCTTCCAGGCTCCACCACCGCGACCAACCCATCCTTCATCCGCTTGGCATCGCGCACGAAACACCGCGAGGCCATGAACAGAAACACCATCGTGAAGAACAGCGCCACCGGGATCAGGTACATCGCGTCATGCAGGCCAACGGCCTTGAACGCTTCGGTCATTTGCTCGGCGCCCGATGCCAGCATGGCGGTATGGGCAAAGTGATCGGACAAACCGCCCACCACCACCGGCCCAAGGCCACCACCCAGCAAGTACAGCCCGGCAAAGAAGAGTGCCATTGCGGTCGCCCGTAAACGCGGCTCGACCACGTCCTGAATGGCCGTGTAGACGCAGGTATAGAAGTTATAGGCGAACAACCAGCCCACACTGAACACCGCGACAAAGACACCTATCTCGATTCTGCCAGCGTGCAACGCCCAGGCTGTGCACACCGACGAGATAATCAGACTGAACGCCGCAAACAGCAGCCGTCCATTGGCAACACGCTGGTGGATCTTGTCAGCCACCCAACCACCCAATGTCAGTCCGAACAGCCCCGTCACACCAACGATAATCCCGGTTGCTACCGCGGCTTCATGCAAGGGCATCAGGAAATAACGTTGCAGCATCGGCACCAGAAACGAGTTGCAGGCATAGGTCGCGAAGTTGAAGCAGAGCCCCGCCATCACCAGCCAGAGAAAAGTGGGTACCGCCAGGACGCGGCGGATTGGCCGATCCACACGCTCTTGCGAGACCTGCACGCTTTCCGCGGCGCCCCGTTTAGGTTCCTTGATGAAAAACATGAAGACCGCCAGAACCAGACCCGGTACTGCGGCGATGAAAAACGGCGCCCGCCAACTGTCGAACGCCTTGACCATCCAGCCGATGGTGAAAAAGGCCAACAACAAGCCAAGGGGCAGACCCAGCATGAAGATGCCCATCGCCCGGGCACGGCGGTGAGCCGGAAACAAATCGCCGATCAACGAATTGGCGGCCGGTGCATAACTGGCTTCGCCGATACCGATGCCCATGCGCACGATCAGGAAGCTCCAGAAGCTGCCCACCATCCCGTTGACAGCGGTCAGCCCGCTCCAGACCGCCAACCCCCAGCCCATCAATTTCGCTCGCGACCCCGTATCGGCCATCCGCCCGAGCGGCAGTCCGGCAATCGCATAGACGATGGTAAACGCGGTTCCGATTATCCCCAGTTGGAAGTCGCTGAGGTGCCATTCCATCCGGATCGGCTCGATGATGATCGCCGGAATCGTACGGTCGAAGAAGTTGAACAGATTGGCCAGAAACAACAGGAACAGAATGCGCCAGGCATTCGCCGCTTGGGTCGAGTTCTGCATGGGTCCGTCTCTTTTATTGTTATGGGGCGTCACTGCCCCCGGAACCTGCAATCTAGTCAGCCCCACGAAGACTGTCTGTAATTATTCGTTAAGCTGATATGCCGCCACGTAAGCAGGAGCAGCGTAAGTCTCGAATTATTTCCAAACGCTCTAAGTCTCATTCCAAAACGATTGAGGCCAAACTGCCACTACTTCTTGCGGTTCATGCACGGCTTCTATACTCCAAGACAACTCGCCAGCACCCTTGGCGCCCGCCGGGATGACGACAACGGGAAACGCTATGGGATGGCTTGGGTTGCATTTCATTACCGAGCTACCAGAAAGTGGGCAGGTAATCCTCAGTTGCACGCACAATCCGTTTCTAGTGTTACTGGCGTATCTGGTCGCCTGCGCAGGCTGTTTTGCCACACTGGATATGGCCGAACGGGCGAGTCATGCCGAGAAAGCCGAGTCTCAAAGGATCTGGCGCCTGGTGGGGACCGCGTGCCTGGCAGGCGGTATCTGGGCCATGCATTTCATCGGCATGCTGGCGTTTGAGGCGCCGATCGAAATTCATTACGCCTTGCCCATCACCCTCGTCTCTCTATTGATCGCCCTGTTCGCCGCGTGGCTGGTGATGCACACACTCAGTCAACCGCACCAGAACCTGTGGCAGTACCTGAAGGCGTCGATCTGTATCGGATTGGGCATCGCTGCCATGCATTACGTGGGTATGGGTGCCATGCGTTCAGAGGCGCTGGCGTCCTTTGAACCGAAACTGTTCAGCCTGTCGATCGTGATTGCCATGGGGGCCAGCCTGGCAACGCTCTGGATCGCCAGCCGTTTGCGCGGCGGCACCGGTCTGCCGCATAAATTGCTCAAATACGGTGCCAGTCTGGTGCTTGGAGCCGGCCTCTTAAGCATGCATTTCACCGGCATGGCCGCGTTCAATCTGGTGCTGCCTGCTGGCAGCATCCTGACCCCGCCCGGGGATAACGATCACGCGCAATTAGGCCTGACAGTGGCCGTGATGACGCTGCTGATTATCGCCAGCAGCATCAGTGCTGCGTTGGCAGATAAAAAACTGCAACACAAAGAACTCGACTTGCAACGGGTCAATGCACTGCTCACGCAACTGGACCAGGCTCGCATGTCGCTGCAGCAAGTGGCGCACTACGATGCGTTGACCAATCTGGTCAATCGTCGCGGTTTCAATCAGATTTTCGCGGAAAAGCTCATCGAAAAAACCCTCGAAGGCGGCATGCTCGCCGTGATGTTTCTGGACATCGACCATTTCAAGCGGATCAACGACAGCCTCGGCCATGACGCCGGCGACGAGTTGCTTAAAGTACTGGCCAGCCACATCAAAAGCTCGGTACGGGGCTATGACGACGTGGTGGCGCGTTTTGGGGGCGACGAGTTCTGCATCCTCATTAGCCTGCACGACCATGAAGAAGCGCGGCACATGGCGCAACGCATCATGCTGAAGATGAAAGAGCCCATTGAGCTGTCGGGGCGGCGGATGGTCATGACCACCAGCATCGGTATCAGCGTATTTCCCGAGGACGGCAGGACCTGCGAAGAACTGTTGAAGAATGCCGACCTGGCGCTCTACCAATCCAAGGGCAATGGCCGCAACAGCCTGAACTTCTTCAGCGCCAATCTGAAAACCCGAGCCACGCTTGAGTTGCAACTGGAAGAAGAGATGCGCAATGCCCTGCGCGAAAACAGCGGCCTGATGCTCTTCTACCAACCGATCTATGACCTGAAAACCGGCCAGGTGAGCAAGCTTGAGGCGCTGGTTCGCTGGCAGCATCCGGCTCACGGATTACTTGCGCCGGATCGATTCATTGCCATCGCCGAAGCCAACGGCTTGATCGCCGAACTGGATAACTGGGTGCTGCACAAAGCCTGTGAGGACTTGGGCGAGTTGTCGCGTCAGGGCTGCGAAGAGCTCAGGATCGCCGTGAACTGTTCTCCCCTCAATCTGGCTCGCGAAGAGTTGGCCGATGAAATCGAACGAGCGCTGCGGACCGCCGGGGTGGCGCCGCATCGGCTGGAACTGGAGGTCACCGAAAACGCGCTGATGGGCAACATCGCCAATACGCTGGTGTTGCTGCGCCAGATTCGAGCATTGGGTGTGTCGCTGTCGATCGACGACTTTGGCACCGGCTACTCATCCCTCGCCTACCTGAAGCGCTTGCCGCTCAATACGCTAAAGATCGATCGCTCGTTCATCCAGGACATTCCCCAGTCAACCCAGGACATGGAGATCGTCCAGGCAATCATCGTCATGGCCCACACCCTGCACTTGCAGGTCGTCACCGAAGGCGTCGAGACGCTCGAACAGTACGAATTCCTGGAACGTTACGATTGTGATTTCGTTCAGGGGTATCTGCTCAGTCACCCCGTGCCGCTGACTGAACTGCTTCCCGTGTTGAATGAAATCAACCAGCGCAAGCACACACAAACGATCAGTCCTTCGAGTCTGGCTCGCGGTACATCTGCACTAACGTCGACGGATCTTTTTCCAGAAAACCCTTACTCCCGTGCAGTCGCATCAATTGCGCGGCCAGTCCGCTGATCGGCGTTGCCGAACCCTGCTCGTGGGAGAACTTTACGGCGGTGTCGAGATCCTTGAGTAACGTGCGAACGTGCCACTTCACGGGTTCGAAACGGCTGTCGGCCATCTGCGGTGCGAGGATCTGCAAAGGTTTCGAATCGGCAAAACCACCGGCCAGCGCCTCGGCGATGAGGCTGGCATCGACACCGGAGCGTTCGGCCAACGCCACGACTTCGGCAATCACCAGAGCATTGCAGGCGACAATCATCTGGTTGCAGGCCTTGGTCACCTGCCCTGCCCCGACGGCGCCCATGTGCGTCACGCGTTGACCGAGGTGCAACATCACTGGCTTGACTCGCTCCAGCTCTGCCGCGTCGCCGCCGACCATGATTGCCAGGCTCCCCGCTTCGGCGCCGACCACTCCACCTGACACTGGTGCATCAAGCCAACCCATAGCGCATTTTTCGGCAAGGGCTGTCGCCATTTCCCTTGTTGCCGTAGGTTCGAGGCTGGAAAAATCGACCAATAGCTGGCCGCTTTTCGCGCCTTCGGCAACGCCCGCAACGCCGAAAACCACCTCCCGCACCACGGCAGTGTTCGCCAGACACAGCATCACAACGTCCGCGTGCTGGCATAACTCGGCTGGCGTGGCGACTTGTCTTGCCCCGGCCTCAACCAACGGCGCACATTTGGCGCGATTGCGGTTCCAGACCGTAAGCGGATAACCCGCGGCCAGCAATCGCCGGCACATCGGTAAACCCATCAAGCCGATCCCGGCGAACCCGAGGGACGGTAGCGTTGCCATTATCTGGTCTCCTTTTTATTTTAGATTGCCAATCAGCGGCGGGGAGCAAACCTTGCTCGCGATGTCGGCTCTACAAGCACGCTCGCCACCACATTCAGAAACAATTAATCGGTCTTCTGACAGCGCAATAAACTGTTCCCGTTACGTATACGTCACCCTCGTCCAAACCCTTCTGTGGTCTTTCTCCACGGCAACATGCCATCACGCTACTCGGCTACACACTTTTGACCGCGTCATTAGCGCACCAATTTAGCGCGCGCCGTCAGTTCGTCGCCCTTTCCTGGATCATAATCCAGGGGGAAACTACCACTGCCCACAGCTGCGGATCTCGTTCAAATAGATCCAGCGCCCGCGATTCAGACAGCTTGGCGAGTGTGTCAGCAGCCAACCAGGCGGCCACTTTCTCGCCTTCATCCGATGCTACGGCTTCGGCGGCAGCGATCAAATCCAGCGTCGGGTCGACCCATAACAGGGCACCCTTGGCGAAGAACGGCTCCAGCTCTTTCCAGGTAATAGATGCGGTTTCACCAAGCAGCTTGGCATAGAGGGTGCTAGGTTCTTGATTCATGGGTTCTGTCCGGAAAAGAAATCGACGCGAATAATAACGTTGGTGGTCCGGCAGAAAAACCCGGATGCAATTTGCGACATCGATTGAAAACAGCAGGAACGCCAAGGAATGCAGGTGAATCAAGCTATTAGCCAGCTAACATCCCGCCGCGATTCTGTACTTTTCTTTCAATAAAGCGACACCCTCTGGTTTTGCCCCCCGGCGCTGCCTTCCCAGGCTGACAATCGGCGCTCTACACTGTACCGGTACAGTTGCCGGGGGCATTTTCCGGAGGATATCGAAGATATCTGACCCGGTTCTGCTGCTACGGCGCCAGGACTATAAAAACTACAACAGTAAGAGTGGAGCACTATGACTAAGGCTACTAAGCAGATTTCCAAACTGTTTGCCGCTATGGTTCTGGCCGGGGTTGCCAGCCATTCGTTCGCAGCTGACACCATCAAGATCGGCATCGCCGGCCCTAAAACCGGCCCTGTAGCCCAATACGGCGACATGCAGTTCAGTGGCGCCAAAATGGCCATCGAACAGATCAACGCCAAAGGCGGCGTAGACGGCAAGAAACTCGAAGCCGTTGAATACGATGACGCCTGTGATCCGAAACAAGCGGTAGCAGTCGCGAACAAAGTCGTCAACGACGGCGTCAAGTTCGTGGTTGGCCACCTGTGCTCCAGCTCCACTCAACCGGCTTCGGACATCTACGAAGACGAAGGCGTGATCATGATCACCCCGGCTGCCACCAGCCCGGACATCACCTCCCGTGGTTACAAAATGGTGTTCCGCACCATCGGTCTGGACAGCGCCCAAGGCCCTGCCGCCGGTAACTACATCGCTGATCACGTGAAACCGAAAATCGTTGCTGTTCTGCACGACAAACAGCAATACGGCGAAGGCATTGCCACCGCCGTGAAGAAAACCCTGGAAAGCAAAGGCGTCAAGGTTGCCGTGTTCGAAGGCATCAACGCCGGCGACAAGGATTTCTCTTCGATGATTTCCAAGCTCAAGCAAGCCAACGTCGATTTCGTCTACTACGGCGGCTACCACCCGGAGCTGGGTCTGATCCTGCGTCAATCCCAGGAAAAAGGCCTGAAAGCCAAGTTCATGGGTCCGGAAGGCGTGGGTAACGACTCGATCTCCCAGATTGCCAAGGATGCTTCCGAAGGCCTGTTGGTAACCCTGCCGAAATCGTTCGACCAGGATCCAGCCAACATCGCTCTGGCTGACGCCTTCAAAGCGAAGAAAGAAGATCCAAGCGGTCCGTTCGTGTTCCCTTCCTACTCCGCTGTTGAAGTCATCGCCGGTGGCATCACTGCTGCCAAGAGCGAAGACCCTGCAAAAGTGGCTGCTGCCATCCACGCAGGTACTTTCAAGACCCCGACTGGCGACCTGAGCTTCGACGCCAAGGGCGATCTGAAAGACTTCAAATTCGTGGTTTACGAGTGGCATTTCGGCAAACCTAAAACTGAAGTTTCGCCTCAGTAAGGCTGCCTGACTGACTGCCAACAAAGCCCACGGCGTGCCGTGGGCTTTGTTTTACGAACGTATGGGCCGCGCTTGCGTGATCCGCAAGTCTCCCCACCTGAAAATCTCAAAACCGTCATCAGCGGTTCGCTGGCAAACCTTGAATCCGAAGTGGATGCAGATCCACGGGGCTCGAGCGGGAAAATGACTCCACCAGTGAAATGCGTATCAGGTTTTTAGGAGCGCTGTAATGCCTGACATCTATCACTTTTTCCAACAGCTGGTTAACGGTCTGACCGTTGGCAGCACGTATGCCCTGATCGCCATCGGCTATACGATGGTTTACGGCATCATTGGAATGATCAACTTCGCCCACGGCGAGGTGTACATGATCGGCTCTTACGTGGCGTTCATCGCCATTGCGGGCCTTGCCATGATGGGACTCGACAGTGTCCCGCTCTTGATGACCGCAGGCTTTATCGCGAGCATCGTCGTCTGCAGTGCCTACGGCTACAGCATCGAACGGATCGCCTACCGCCCCTTGCGCGGCAGTAACCGTCTGATTCCGCTGATCTCGGCCATCGGCATGTCGATTTTCCTGCAGAACACCGTTCTGCTGGCGCAAGACTCCAAGGACAAATCCATCCCCAACCTGATCCCCGGCAATCTTTCCTTCGGGCCAGGTGGCGCACAAGAAGTGCTGATTTCCTACATGCAAATCGTGGTGTTCGTGGTGACGCTGATCGCCATGCTCGGCTTGACGATGTTCATCTCCCGATCTCGTCTGGGTCGCGCCTGCCGCGCCTGTGCCGAAGACATCAAGATGGCTAACCTGCTGGGTATCAACACCAACAACATCATCGCCCTGACCTTCGTCATCGGTGCTGCGCTGGCGGCCATCGCGGCCGTACTGCTGAGCATGCAATATGGCGTGATCAACCCGAACGCCGGTTTCCTCGTCGGCCTCAAAGCCTTCACCGCCGCAGTACTTGGCGGTATCGGCAGCATCCCCGGCGCCATGCTCGGCGGGCTGGTGCTGGGTGTGGCGGAAGCCTTTGGTGCCGATATCTTCGGCGACCAGTACAAGGACGTCGTGGCATTCGGCTTATTGGTTCTGGTCCTGTTATTCCGGCCGACCGGCATTTTGGGCCGTCCGGAGGTTGAAAAAGTATGACTAGGAATCTCAAACAGGCGCTCTTCAGCGCTCTGCTGGTGTGGGCTGTGGCCTACCCGGTACTGGGTCTGAAACTGACCATCGTCGGCATCAACTTGGAAGTTCACGGCACCAGCAACATGACCCTGGCGATCATTGCGATCTGCTCGGTACTGATGTTCCTGCGGGTGCTGTTCAACGACACCATCAGCAAGGCGTGGAAATCCTCGCCGAGCATGCCGTTGATCCCGGCCAAGGCCAGCAACTTCCTGACCCTGCCGACCACCCAACGCTGGATCATCATTGCGTTGATCGTCGGAGCCCTGGTGTGGCCGTTCTTCGGTTCTCGCGGCGCGGTCGACATCGCAACCCTGATCCTGATCTACGTGATGCTCGGCCTGGGCCTGAACATCGTAGTCGGTCTGGCCGGACTGCTCGATTTGGGCTACGTGGGTTTCTACGCCGTGGGCGCCTACAGCTATGCGCTGCTGTCGCACTACCTCGGCTGGAGCTTCTGGGTTTGCCTGCCGGTCGCCGGTCTGATGGCGGCCACTTTCGGCTTCCTGCTCGGCTTCCCCGTGCTGCGTCTGCGCGGTGACTACCTGGCGATCGTGACCTTGGGCTTCGGTGAAATCATCCGACTGTTCCTGCGCAACCTGACCAGCATCACCGGTGGTCCGAACGGCATCAGCAACATCGAGAAACCGACGTTCTTCGGCCTGACTTTCGAACGTAAAGCAGCCGAAGGCATGCAGACGTTCCACGAGTACTTCGGGCTGGAATACAACTCGATCAACAAGGTGATCTTCCTCTACCTGGTTGCCCTGCTGCTTGCCCTGGGTGCGCTCTTCGTCATCAACCGCTTGCTGCGCATGCCGATCGGCCGCGCGTGGGAAGCATTGCGTGAAGACGAAATCGCCTGCCGTGCGCTGGGTCTCAATCCTACGGTCATCAAGCTGTCGGCCTTCACCCTGGGGGCGAGTTTCGCCGGTTTTGCCGGTAGCTTCTTCGCGGCTCGCCAAGGGTTGGTGACACCGGAGTCCTTCACCTTTATCGAGTCGGCGATCATTCTCGCCATCGTCGTATTGGGTGGCATGGGTTCCCAGCTCGGCGTGATTCTGGCTGCCGTCGTCATGATCCTGCTGCCGGAAATGATGCGTGAGTTCAGCGAATACCGCATGTTGATGTTCGGCGCCTTGATGGTGCTGATGATGATCTGGCGCCCTCAAGGTCTGCTGCCCATGCAACGTCCTCACATGGAGCTGCGCAAATGAGCCGCGAGATCCTGAAAGTCGAAAAGCTGAGCATGCGCTTCGGCGGTTTGCTGGCGGTCAACGGCGTGGCCCTGACCGTGAAGGAAAAGCAGGTCGTTGCCCTGATCGGTCCTAACGGTGCCGGCAAGACCACGGTGTTCAACTGCCTGACCGGTTTCTACAAGCCGAGCGGTGGCAGCATCCTGCTGGACGGCCAAGCCATCGAAGGCCTGGCCGGTCACGAAATCGCCCGCAAGGGCGTGGTGCGGACCTTCCAGAACGTGCGTCTGTTCAAGGACATGACAGCGGTCGAGAACCTCTTGATCGCCCAGCACCGTCACCTGAACACCAACTTCCTGGCAGGCCTGTCCAAGACCCCGTCGTTCCGTAAAAGCGAACGCGAGGCCATGGAGTTTGCCGAGTACTGGCTGGATAAGGTCAACCTCAAAGAGTTCGCCAACCGTACCGCCGGCACCCTGGCCTACGGTCAGCAGCGTCGTCTGGAAATCGCCCGTTGCATGATGACCCGTCCACGGATCCTCATGCTCGACGAACCGGCCGCAGGCCTGAACCCGAAGGAAACCGAAGACCTCAAGGCGCTGATCAGCGTGCTTCGCGAAGAGCACAACGTCACCGTGCTGTTGATCGAACACGACATGAAACTGGTCATGAGCATTTCCGACCACATCGTCGTGATCAACCAGGGCACCCCTCTGGCCGACGGTACGCCGGAACAGATCCGCGGTAATCCTGAAGTGATCAAAGCCTATCTGGGGGAAGCGTAAATGCTGCAGTTCGAAAACGTTTCCACTTTCTACGGAAAGATCCAGGCCCTGCACAGCGTCAACGTGGAGATCCGCCAGGGCGAAATCGTTACCCTGATCGGCGCCAACGGTGCCGGCAAGTCCACTCTGCTGATGACGCTGTGCGGTTCGCCGCAAGCGCACAGCGGCAGCATCCGTTACATGGGTGAGGAGCTTGTGGGGCAGAGTTCGGCGCAGATCATGCGCAAGAGCATTGCCGTGGTTCCGGAAGGTCGTCGGGTATTTGCCCGTCTGACCGTGGAAGAGAACCTTGCCATGGGCGGGTTCTTCACCGACAAGGGCGATTATCAGGAACAGATGGACAAGGTTCTCGGACTTTTCCCACGCCTGAAAGAGCGTTTCAGCCAACGCGGCGGCACCATGTCCGGCGGCGAACAGCAGATGCTTGCCATTGGCCGTGCGCTGATGAGCAAACCCAAGCTGCTGCTGCTTGATGAGCCTTCGCTGGGTCTGGCACCGATCATCATCCAGCAGATCTTCGACATCATCGAACAGCTGCGCAAGGACGGTGTGACGGTGTTCCTGGTGGAACAGAACGCCAACCAGGCACTGAAAATCGCTGACCGCGCGTACGTTCTTGAGAACGGTCGGGTGGTGATGCAAGGCACCGGTGAAGCGCTGCTGACCGACCCGAAAGTGCGCGAAGCGTATCTGGGGGGTTGAGGTGTTGCGGTAAACAATAAACGGCCTTCGGGCCGTTTTTTTGTACCTGTTCACCTTTAAAGTCGATCCAGCGCCTCGCCACTGCGCTTGAACCATCCAATCAGATAATCCGCGAGCACCTGGGTGCGCTTAGGCAAACCACCCTGATACGGGTGCACCAGGTACATCGGCATCCGACGGGTCTGATAATCACGCAGGAGCCAGCGCAATTGACCGTCAGCCAATTCCGCTTGCAGCAAGTAGGACGGTAAGCGCGCAATGCCGGCGCCGGCCAGTGCGGCTTTTTTCAGCAGGCTGTAATGGTTGCTGGCGAACGGGCCGGACACCCGAACCCGCAATAACTCGTGTTGCTGGTGATAGAGCCACTCTTCGCGGCCACTGTAATGGCTGTTAAGCAGGCAACGGTGTTCAACCAAGGACTGGGGCGTCTGCGGCTCGCCGTATTGCTCAAGGTAGGCCGGGCTGGCGCAGGTCATTTCATTCCAGGCCAGCAGCGGCCGGGAAACCAGGCGTTCGTCGTTGCCCACCTCGGAGCGAACCGCCAGGTCAAAACCGTCCCGGGACAGATCACGAAAGTTGTTACTCAAATCGAGTTCAATCTGCACCTCGGGGTATTTGCTGGAAAACTCCAGCAGCAAGCCATCAAAGAAGGTTTCCCCCAGCGACACTGGCACCGTCATACGCACCGGCCCGGCCATATCGTCCTTCAATCGCGCCAATGCCTGACGTGCCCTCTCAACCTGGATGACAAGCGCCTGGGCTTGCGGCAACAACGCCGCGCCTGCAGCCGTCAGGCTCAAACGCCGCGTAGTGCGTTGCAGCAGGACCACGGAAAACCGCGTTTCCAACAGGCTGATCCGCTTGGAAAGCTGACCCTTGCTGCAACCCAATTGCTGCGCTGCCAGGGTAAAACTGCCAGCTTCAATCAACACGGCGAACGCCGCCAGATCATCCATTTCACTCATGGATTGTTTCCATTTGAAAACCAAAGGTTGCCTATTAGCACGCTTATCAACAGGAAAATCCACTCTAGACTGAAGCCTCGTTAAAACACTTCGAGGAACAGCACGATGAAAATTCTTTTGATTGGCGCAGGCGGCACCATCGGTTCGGCCGTCGACAAAGAGTTGTCCCAGCGTCACGAGGTCATTCGTATTGGCCGTAACAGCGGCGATTTCAATGTAGATATCAGCGACAGCGCCTCGATCCGCAAACTGTTCGAACAAACCGGAAAATTCGATGCACTGGTCTGCGCCGCCGGCAACGTCACCTTCGCGCCGCTGGACGAAATGACCTCGGACAGCTTTGCCTTGGGCCTGAAAGACAAACTGATGGGCCAGGTCAATCTTCTGCAGATCGGTCGGGAGTTCGCCAACGATGGGGCTTCGTTCACCTTCACCACAGGCGTCCTCAGCCACGATCCGATTCGCAGTGGCGCCTCGGCTGCACTCGTCAACGGTGCCATCGACAGCTTCGTGCGTGCCGCCGCCATCGAACTGCCGCGTGGCTTGCGCGTCAACTCGATCAGCCCCACCGTATTGCTCGAAGCCATGGGCAGCTACGCGCCGTATTTCCGCGGCTACAAACCGGTTCCCGCCGCCGATGTGGCATTGGCCTACGCCAAAAGTGTGGAGGGTCTGCAAACCGGTCAGACCTTTCACGTAGGCTGAAATAGCACGTCCTGCAGGGTTGTGATGAGCGGTCAGGCTGAGTAACGTGGCGGCACTTGTCTGGAGAACCAAAGATGCGTGTTGCCCGTTCCTTAGTCCTTGTTGCCCTCCTTCCGCTGTTTGCCGCTTGCCAGTTGTTCGATGGCGAGCGACAGAGCGCCTCCCATGTGGGTCAGACTCGCATGCAGGGTCAACTGACGGCGGCGGACGGCAAACTGGTATTCCAGCCGTGCAATGAATCGCGCAGTTTCGTGGTCAATGACACTGGCGGCACCAGCGTGCTGCAAGAAGCCGCGACCCTGGCCGATGCCCAGGGCAAATTGTTTGCCGACGTACGCGGCCGGGTCGATGGCAACCGCCTCGACCTTGAGCAGCTGTACCGCGTCGAGCGATCGGGCACGGCGTGCGACGATCCCAATCTGAAGCTGCTGATCCTTCGAGCCGCCGGTCATGTGCCGGAGTGGAACGTCAAAGTCAGCGGTAAAGGCATGGTCATCGACCGCGCCGGTCAACCTCCTCTGGCCCTGCCCTACGTTGAAGAACAATTGGGCGATGGCCGTTTCAACCTCAGCACTGAAGCCAATAACCAGCACATCGAGCTCTGGGTCGCGCCGCAACGTTGCGTCGACGCCACCACCGGCGCCGTCCAGCACATGAGTGCCGAGTTGCGCATTGATGGTCAAGTGCAGCGTGGCTGCGGGTATTTCGGCGGGGCGCGTAACGACTGATCTTTTTTGCCTCACGGGACCGGCGTTTGGGGCTTATAATCGCGGCCTTCAAACGCCTTGGCGCAGTTGTGCGCCCCGCGAACCGGATCCCGTCATGTTACGAATTACCGAACTCAAGCTGCCAATCGACCATCCCGAAGAAGACCTGCGCCCTGCCGTCGTGCAGCGCCTGGGCATCGCCAGTGATGACCTGCTCGATTTCACCTTGTTCAAGCGCAGCTACGATGCGCGCAAAAAGTCTTCCGAACTGTGCTTCATCTACACCATCGATCTCAACGTTCGCGATGAGGCTGCGGTGCTGCACACGTTCGCCGATGACCGCAACGTCAACGTGGCGCCGGATGTCAGCTATAAGGTGGTGGGTCAGGCACCGGCCGATCTCGAACAACGCCCGGTTGTCGTCGGTTTCGGCCCGTGCGGAATCTTCGCCGGGCTGCTGCTCGCGCAGATGGGCTTCAAGCCGATCATCCTCGAGCGCGGCACTGAAGTTCGCCAGCGCACCAAGGATACGTGGGGCCTGTGGCGTAAAAGCGTGCTCAACCCCGAGTCCAACGTGCAATTCGGCGAAGGCGGCGCGGGGACGTTCTCTGACGGCAAGCTCTATAGCCAGATCAAGGACCCGAAATTCATCGGTCGCAAAGTCCTGCACGAGTTCGTCAAGGCGGGGGCTCCGGAAGAAATTCTCTACGTCAGCAAACCGCACATCGGTACGTTCCGTCTGACCGGCGTCGTGGAAAACATGCGTGAGCAGATTCGCGCGTTGGGCGGTGAAGTGCGCTTCCAGCAGCGGGTCACCGACGTGTTGATCGAAGACGGTCAACTGGTCGGCGTCGAGCTCAATGGCGGCGAACAGATTCATTCGAAACACGTGATCCTCGCCCTCGGGCACAGTGCCCGGGACACCTTCCGCATGCTGCACGGGCGTGGCGTGTTCATGGAAGCCAAGCCGTTTTCGGTGGGTTTCCGCATCGAGCATCCGCAATCACTGATCGACCGTGCGCGCCTGGGCAAGTACGCCGGTCACCCGAAACTTGGCGCCGCCGACTACAAGCTGGTGCACCACGCCAAGAACGGCCGCTCGGTCTACAGCTTCTGCATGTGCCCGGGCGGCACCGTGGTGGCGGCGACGTCCGAACCGGGGCGTGTGGTCACCAACGGCATGAGCCAGTACTCGCGTAACGAGCGTAACGCCAACTCCGGAATCGTCGTCGGCATCACCCCGGAAGTCGATTACCCGGGTGGCCCGCTGGCTGGAATCGAGCTGCAGGAGCGTCTGGAGTCTCACGCCTTTGTGCTCGGCGGCAGTAACTATGAAGCGCCCGCACAACTGGTGGGCGACTTCATTGCCGGTAAGCCGTCCACCGAGCTGGGCAGTGTTGAACCGTCCTACAAACCAGGCGTTGCGCTGGGTGATCTGGCATTGGCTTTACCGGCGTTCGCCATCGAAGCCATTCGCGAAGCACTGCCGGCGTTCGAGAAGCAGATTCGCGGTTATTCGCTGCACGACGCGGTGTTGACCGGGATCGAGACCCGCACCTCGTCGCCACTGCGCATTACCCGGAATGAGTCGATGCAGAGCCTGAACGTGAAGGGTCTGTTTCCAGCGGGTGAAGGCGCAGGTTACGCGGGCGGGATTTTGTCAGCCGGCGTTGATGGTATCCGGATTGCCGAAGCGGTAGCGCGGGATATCCTCGGCCTCGAAGCCTGATCTGTATCCTTGTGGGAGCGAGCTTTTGTGGCGAGGGGACTTGTCCCCGTTGGACTGCGCAGCAGGCCCAAAACCTGAGTTCTCGGTGTGTCAGATACATTGCGAACTCACAGTTTGGGGCCGCTTCGCGACCCAACGGGGACAAGTCCCCTCGCCACAAAAGCTCGCTCCCACATTGGTTTCATTGCCTGAACACTCTCAGATATTGGCGCGCAACACGGTCGTGGGTAACGCGTCACCACGCTCGGCACTCGCGGCCACGGCATCGATCAAACTACTCAACGCGTACCCTTGCGCCTTGAGCCAATCCTGATCGTAATAGGTGTCTGCGTAGCGCTCGCCGCCATCACACAAAATCGCCACGATCGACCCCGTCTCCCCCGCCGCCGCCATCTGTTGAGCCGCCATCAAGGCGCCAATCAGGTTGGTCCCGCTTGAGCCACCCACATGTCGCCCCAAACGCTGCGCCAGGTAATGCATGGCCGCCAGTGAAAGGGCGTCAGGCACCTTGACCATCGCATCGATCACCTTGGGCAGAAACGACGCTTCCACACGGGGACGTCCAATACCCTCAATCCGCGATCCGTGGTCCAGACGCAGACTCGCGTCCCCAGTCTGGTAGTAGTCGAAGAACACCGAGCGCTCAGCGTCGGCGCAAAGCACCCGGGTGCAATGCTGGCGATAACGCACATAACGGCCAAGGGTCGCGGTGGTGCCACCGGTGCCAGGACTGGAGATCAGCCAGCTCGGTTCCGGGTGAGATTCGAAACGCATCTGATGGAAGATCGACTCGGCGATATTGTTGTTCGCGCGCCAGTCGGTGGCTCGCTCGGCATAGGTGAACTGGTCAATGAAATGCCCATCGTGTTCACGCGCCAAGCGCTCGGATTCGGCATAAATCTGCGTTGGGTCGTCGACCAGGTGGCTCTTGCCACCGTAGAACGCAATTTGCGCAATTTTCTCTTTAGACGTCGTCGCCGGCATCACGGCAATAAATGGCAGGCCCAGCATGCGGGCGAAGTACGCTTCGGAAATCGCCGTCGAGCCGCTGGACGCCTCGATCACCGGAGCACCCGGTTTCAGCCAGCCGTTACACAGCGCATAGAGGAACAACGAACGCGCCAACCGATGTTTCAGGCTGCCCGTGGGATGGCTGGACTCATCCTTGAAATACAACTCGATGCCCGAAAACCCCGGCAGCGGCAGAGGGATCAGGTGGGTGTCGGCGCTGCGCTGGAAGTCCGCTTCAATGATCCGAATGGCTTCACGAGCCCACTGTCGGTTGTCGCTCATGGTGATTGTCTCGTTGGATCGGCAAGAGTCGGTCCTTTTGCAAGGTTCAGCGACAAGCTTAGGAAAAAACCTACATCGCGCACAGGTACAGCTGAGGTTCAATACACCCGGCAACTGCTAGGCTCAGTTTTTTCGCCAAGCATCCTAGCTGTAACGGTATATAACAAAAAAGAATATAACTTTTGTTTTAACAACTAACGGCACGGGTTACGGTGTGCCACCTTTCGAACCTTACATTGGAGAGTGACTTTGCCTCTGCGTAGCACATTCACACGCTTCTTTCAGTTGGAAGCTGCCAGCGGCCTGTTGTTGATCGCCGCCGCAGCGCTGGCGCTGATCATCAATAATTCCCCGCTGTCGTGGCTTTACACCAGCTTTCTGGAGACCCCTGTCGTTGCACAGATTGGTGCGCTGCAAATCGCCAAACCGGCTCTGCTGTGGATCAACGACGGCCTCATGGCGCTGTTCTTCCTGCTGATTGGCCTGGAAGTGAAGCGCGAAGTCCTCGACGGTCAGTTGTCAAAACCGTCGCAGATCGTCCTGCCAGGCGCCGCAGCGATTGGCGGCATGGTTGTCCCGGCGTTGGTCTACTGGTTCTTCAACCGTGACAACGCCGCAGCCCTCGATGGTTGGGCCATCCCCATGGCCACCGACATCGCCTTCGCCCTCGGCGTACTCGCCTTGCTCGGCAAGCGCGTGCCTGTGTCGCTGAAACTGTTCCTGATGACCTTGGCGATCATCGACGACCTGGGGGCAATCATCGTCATCGCGATCTTCTACTCCGGGACGTTGTCGACCTTGTCGCTGGCCCTGGCGGGCGCGTGCATCGCGGCGCTCATCGCAATGAACCGGCTTGGCGTGGTCAAGCTTGGGCCATACATGATCATTGGTCTGATCCTCTGGGTGTGTGTACTCAAGAGTGGCGTTCACGCCACCCTGGCCGGTGTAACCCTCGCGTTCTGCATTCCGTTGCGCACAAAAAATGCCGAACCGTCACCACTGCTGACCCTGGAACACGCCCTGCACCCGTGGGTGGCCTACGGCATCCTGCCATTGTTCGCCTTCGCCAACGCGGGCTTGTCCTTGAGTGGCGTGACCGCCGAAAGCTTCACCCACCATGTCCCCATGGGCATCGCAATCGGCCTGCTGCTGGGCAAGACCCTCGGGGTCTACGGCCTGACCTGGCTGGCGGTCAAAACCGGTATTGCCGCCCTGCCCCAAGGGGCAAACTGGGGCCAGGTGCTCGGCGTGGCAATTCTCTGCGGCATCGGCTTTACCATGAGTCTGTTCGTTGGCTCCCTGGCATTTGAACCGGGCGTGAGTGAATACGCGGGGATGGACCGGATGGGGATTCTGACCGGATCGATACTGGCGGCATTGATTGGCTATGCGGTGACTGCGGCGGCAAGCCGTAAAAGCGCGGTATTGCAGCCTTGAGCTGTGCGTCGAAAAACTAGCGACAACGCCTAGAGTCTTTCAAGACTCTTCCTACAGCCACAACCGCCCTCGTTCGTTAACGTCGCGCAGCCCCACTTCGGGGCTGCCGATGGACGAATGAAAGGACAATCAGTGGCTGGCCACAAGGACATTCCCCGGGTTCAAAACCCACCGTCAGGCGACGGGCATCACATTACGTATCGCGACATGACGGCAAAGGAGCTGGCAGAACGAGACGCCAGACAACACGCCTACGACGCGATGCTCGCTCGTCAACGAGCCTTTGAAGACCGACTTCCAACGCCTGTAACAAAGGACGCCGTAGTTCACGCAGGATGCGTCTTCGCCAAATCCTGCAACCTGCCCGACGCCGTTATCGACTATTCCTACCCGTCGGGAATGGTGCCGGTCGATCGCCTCAAGGACTACGGAGAAATTGCTTGGCTTGGGGCTCGCGACGTAGACGCCGCCGGTTTGCTGCCACTGGAGCGAATCAGTGGAAGTGTAGGCTCGCTCGGCATTGGTCAACTGGCGCTTCGCGCGCCGTTCCTTGTCGCACCAGCCAGTGCTGTTGCAGCTCTGGGTGCTGTAACAGGCGCTGTTCTGACTGGAGTCGTGGCGCTGTTCTGGACGCCCACCCTGGGCGATAGCGCCCTCTACTCCGAAGATCAGCTGCGCGCTCTCAAACTAGCCCGTACGCGCGTTCGGCTGAACGTCGAGCAGCTGGCTGATGGCAGTCTCAAGGGTTACGGCTTCTACACCGGCAAGCACCGCAATTGGGAAATGGTCAAGGTCGTGCAGTTCAGTAAGCGGGACAGCCAGCAAGTTGCTGACCTCGGTGACGGTGTTGAGCTGATCTGGACGCCGGCGGTGGACGGTTCTGACATTCTTGGAATCCCGGCTCTGCAAGCAGCGCCACAAGCACCGCATATCTGGGTGTATCCGCCAACTGACGTGGCCGCCGAGATTATCGTCAACCCGATCTATCCGCCTGAGTACAAGGATTTCATTCTTGTGTTTCCGGTGGGGTCGGGGGTTAGGCCGGTTTATATTGTGGTTAGCGTACCCGGGGGAAACTTTGGATACCATCCTGCGCCAACGACTCTGCCTGCTTTCCCTGATGTAAGGCCCGCTCCATTGAAAACATCTGTACGCGGAGGAGGTAGTAAACGTCGGCGCTGGAAGGATCCTTCAGGACGAATTTATGAGTGGGACTCACAACATGGCAAGATTGAGCTCTATACCAAACAAGGCAAACACCTGGGGGAGTATGACCCGAACACAGGAGAGCAGACAAAACCAGCCGACCCGGCAAGGAGAGTAGAAAAATGAAACATGTCGTAGAAGTCTTTGACGGACAGACCGAGGATCTACTTCTCAGCGTGCAAGTACCGTCTGACCGGCATTCCGAGCTTAAAAGCTTGATGAATTGGCAACTACCGGAGGACGAGTTCGACGGGTACGACCTTTCCCCGGAACAGGTGAAGGTATTGGAGGAATGGACCGGTACAACACTGACGAACGCAAATCATATCGTCCAATTGGTATGCGTTACTGCAAGTTAGCCGTCGCCAATCCCTGAAAAAGAAAAACCCCGACCAGTCGCCTGATCGGGGTTTTCTTTTGCCGTCTTCCGCTTAGTGCGAAACGCGGCTCGTGCCATCAACCGTGGCGATGCGCACACGCTCGCCAACACGGAACACTTCGTTTTCCTGAACCTGTTGCACGTAGGCGCGCATGCTGCCGTCGTCTTCGCGAACGGTGATTTCCACGCCCTGGGTGCGGGTCAGGCCTTCTTCAGTGGCCGAACCCAGCAGGCCGCCGGCCACTGCGCCGATGACCGCTGCGACGATGCTGCCGCGACCGCCACCGATTGCACTACCGCCTACACCACCGACCACGGCACCTGCGGCGCCACCGATTGGGGTTTTGGTCCCTTCGATTTTCACCGGGCGCAGTGCTTCGATGGTGCCCATGCGAATCGTCTGCACGCGACGCGCTTCGTCACGGGAGTAGGAGTCACCGGTCAGGCTCGATTGGCAGCCGGTGAGCAACATCGCCATCGTGGAAAAGGAAGCAACCAACAGAACAGACTTACGCATAGCATCAACTCCAAAGGACAGGTATTCATTAAACTCCGCAGCATGACGCCTGTCACGGCATCGCCCGGATAAAAGTGGTTTGATTCAGGGCATGTACAGGCACCCCTCGAATTCACCACACAGTAGCGACAAATTACGAGATCTGCGCCACTGACCCAAGGATTTTCATGGATTACTTCATCATTGTCGTCACCACTGTCGCCGGTTTGTACTTCCACTGGTGGTTGTACGTGCGGATCAAACGCTGGATGGACCGTGATCTGGCGTTAGCCCTGGCCGGTGGGGATGAAGACAAGAAAGCCTACATGCTCCAGCAACTGGCGAACGCTCAAGCCAAGAAGATCAAGCGCCGGGACTTGCCGCAATGGCTGGAGGCCGCTGCGGCAGGGTATCCCGCTCGGTAGACTGCTTAGGGTGCCAGACGTTCAAGAATCCAGTCGGCGCCCTGCTGACGGTAGTTGAGGCGATCGTGCAGACGGCTCGGACGGCCCTGCCAGAATTCGATGCGCTCCGGTAACAGACGATAACCACCCCAGTGTTCAGGGCAATGAGGCTGAGTATCGCTGAAGCGCTGCTCGGTGTTCTTGAGAAGTGCTTCCAGCTCGGCACGGTCGGCGATCACCCGGCTTTGCGGCGACGCCCAGGCACCCAGGCGACTGCCGAGCGGCCGGACCTGATAGTAGGCATCGGAGTCTTCGGGCGTGACCTTCACCACTCGCCCTTCGATGCGCACCTGACGCTCCAGGGCTGGCCAGAAAAAGGTCATGGCAGCGAACGGGTTCGCTGCCAGGTGCTGACCCTTGGCACTCTCGTAGTTGGTGAAGAACGTGAAGCCCTGTTCGTCCAACCCCTTGAGCAGCAGGATTCGGCAATGCGGTCGACCATCAGCATCGACGGTCGCCAGGGTCATGGCGTTAGCCTCCACTGGCGCCTGTTCGGTTTTCACCGCGTCGGCAAACCACTGATGGAACAGCCCGAACGGCTCGGCCGGGGCTTGCGCCTCGGTCAGGCCGTCCCGGGTGTAATCGCGACGCATATCAGCCAGGCCCTGGGTCATGGTGCATTCCTTTTAAATTAACGAATTACTTCTTTGTAGCATCAGCGGCGGCGACTTTCTTGTCAGTGGCTGCGGCTTTGGCGGGAGCGGTCTTTTTCGCCGGGGTCTTGATTTTAGCCGGGGCTTTCTTTGCAGGCGCTTTGGCAGCGGCTTTCTTGGCCGGGGCTTTTTTCGCGGCCGGCACATCGGCTTTCTTCGCCGCAGGGGCCGGAGTCACTGGCGCGACCGCTGGCTTGACGTCTTGAGCGGCAACCATGCGAACGGGGGCCGGAGCAGGCATGTTGTACTTGCTCAATAACGCCACCATGGTGTTCTGCGGCGTTACCAACAATTCGACGCGACGGTTCAAGGCACGACCTTCAGTGCTGTCGTTGGCAGCACGCGGCGCTTCGCTGCCCATCCCGCGAAGCATCAGGCGATCACGCTGCAGACCACTGAGGCGGAAGATCGCCGCGACGGCCTGAGCACGTTCCTGGCTCAGTTTCACGTTGGCTGGTGCGGCTCCGGAGGTATCACTGTGCCCGAGCACGAGGACGGCGGTCTTAGGGTCGACTTCGAGAATCTTTGCCACCCGGGTGAACGGACCGAGCGTGACGGGCAGCAGCATGGCAGGGCGATCCGGGTTGAACGAACCTTCTACCGGCGCAGTGACCACCAAAACGTTTTCCCGACGCTCGAGTTGCAGGTTGCTGTCCTTGATGGCCGTGCGCAGGCGCGGTTCATAGTCGTCAAGCCAGGCCTGAGTGACTTTAGGATCAGGCATCGGTACGACCTTGGCGGTGTTCTGCTCCTTGCCTCCAAACGGCCACCACCATTTGCCACCTGCCTCGGCTTCCGCCTTGGCCACTTCAACAGGTTTGGCTTCAGGTTTTGCTTCAGGCTTCTTGTCGAGGACTTCTTCGGAGCCGAATGGCCAGTACCAAGGGTTAGCGCTTTCAGTTTTGGCGACCGGATTAGCGCTATCTGCCTTGGCGACCGGGGCCGTTGCGGCAGGCTTCAGAGGGGCTGGTGCCGCCGCGGGTTCTTTTGCCGCGACTTTATCGGACGAACCAAACGGCCACCAACTGCCGCCATCTGCATCATTTTGTGGAGTCTGTGCGCAACCGGTGATAGCGAAGCACAGGGCCAGGGCGAAGGTTTTATTGGATGACATTGGATATCCACAAAATGAAGTAATAAAAAAATCAGGCCAAGCTGGCCCGCATAAACAGACGCTTTGAAACCGAAAAGGCTGTCAGGTTCCGATATCGGACCCCTTGAGCGGGTTTTACAGACAAGTGGCCAGTACTCGCACAAGCTTTTGTGCGCGTGGATCCATCAAGACGTACGGCCCCAGTGTATTTGTCACAAAACCGAAGGCCACATCATGTTCCGGGTCAGCAAAACCGATGGAACCGCCGGCGCCTGGATGCCCGAACGCGCGCGGGCCGAGGCCGTAGGTCGCGTTGGGAACATCCGGTTGATCGAGCATGCAACCCAGACCGAAACGGGTACGGGTCAACAAAGTCTTGTCTTCGCCCAGGCTGTGCTCGCGGGTCAGCTCATCGAGCATCTCGCTTTCCAGCAGGCTGCCGTCGAGCAAACCGGCGTAGAACCCGGCCAGACTGCGAGCATTACCGTGACCATTGGCGGCCGGCTGCTGCATTCTGCGCCACTCGGGTTTATTGGTGCTGGTCAGCACGGACGGTGGATTGGTGAAGGCTCGCGTGGTCATCGCCGTCGGTTCGCGCATCGTCACTTGCAGCAAGCGCTGGGCCGCCGCATCGCCAACGTTGCCCTTACCGCGAGCGATGTGCGCCACGCGGTGGAATTCCTCGTCGGCCAGACCGACGTGAAAATCCAGCCCTAATGGCTTTGCGATCCGCGCAACGATGGATTCACCAGGACCCCGACCGTCGGCGCGACGCAGTAACTCGCCCACCAGCCAGCCATAGGTGATGGCGGCGTAGCCGTGACCGGTGCCCGGCGTCCACCACGGACTTTCGGAGGCCAGGGCATCTACCATGGTTTGCCAGTCGTAGAGAGCCTCCGGTGCGAGCAGTTCACGCAACGCTGGCAAGCCGGCCTGATGGCAGAGCAACTGGCGCAGGGTGACTGATTCTTTGCCGGCCGCAGCGAACTCGGGCCAATAGCGTGCGACGGGAGCATCCAGTTGCAACTTGCCTTCGGCGACCAGCTGCAGGGCAGTCACCGCGGTGAACGTCTTGGTGCAGGAGAACAGATTGGCGATGGTGTCGCTGTGCCAGGCTTCGGTGCCATCCTTGTCGGCGCTACCGGCCCACAGGTCGATGACGGTTTCTCCGCCGATCTGGATGCATAGCGCCGCGCCGCGTTCCTGGGGATCGTCGAACAGTGCAGCGAATGCCTCGCGCACAGCTTCGAATTTAAGCTCGTAATGACCCTGAATCTGCACCCGCAACTCCCCCGCATCAACGCTCTACAAAGTGGCCCGCATTGTTCCAGCCATTGATGGTTTTGGGAACAGGTGCGGGCCAGGCGGTCGACTGTCGTCTACTGTTGTGAACGCCTCAATGGCCATTCCCGGAATGCCCACCCGCATGACCAGCGCCCTGCCCGGCACCTTTGCCGGCATCGCCTTTGCGGCCGCCGTCTGTATCGTTACTGGCTTTTTCGGCTGCGACCTTGGCCTTCTGTGCTTCCTTACCCAGTTGATCGACGGTCGCCAGGTTGCTTTTGCGCACACTGTCGACAAAGCCCTGGAAAGGCACATCGGTAATGCCTACCAGCCCGAAGTGACCGTTTTCGCCGTCCAGCAGACGACCGGTAACCGGCTGATCCAGGTACTGGAACCAGTGGACCCCGACAATTGACGGCTCGCTCATCGCCTGTTTAAGGAAGTTCGCATAAGCCGGGCCACGGTCCTCTTCTTTTGCCAATTGCGTCACACCGCCCCAGAACGGGCCACGATCGGCCGAGCCAAAATTGAATTCGGTGATCAATACCGGCTTGTCCAGCCTGCGCAACTTCTCGAAGTCATAACCGTCCTGCGGTTGAAGGGTGTACATGTTGAAGCTCACCACGTCGCAATACTGGGCGCAGGACTCCACCGCTTCCGGGGTGCTGATGGCAAATCGGCCACCGAGTAGAAGCTGATTGGGCGCGTGCCATTTCAGCGAATCGGAGATCGTCTTGAAGTAGGTATCAGCGAAGACTTTCTGGAAATATTTGAAGTCGGCTTCGATTTCCGGATGTTCGGCGCTTGGTATCGGCGGAACAAAGCCCGGATCTTCCATCAATTCCCAAGCCGGCAGATCAATACCCCAAGCCTTGGACAAGCCTGCCTGGTTGCGATATTTGTCCCGCAGTTGCTTGAGGAACGCACGCTTGGCGGGCACGTCGGTGGTCATTTTCAAGGTGCCATACGCCAGCGCATAGCGGGCCTTCGGATCGTCACCCGGACCGGCCCAGGCCAGTTCATTGTCGGCGAAGTAACCGATCAGCCATGGATCATCGCGGTGATCCCGGGCGGCAATGGCAACCGCTCGTTCCGTGGCCATGGCAAAACGAGGATCAAACGGATCGGGCATACCGCCCCACCAGTCGCTTCCCGTACTGATGCTGGTGTAATCACCAACGATCGACAGCGGCAAGGTGTAGGGCACACGTTCAGAATCGGCCAGGGCCGGAGCGCTCCAGTTGCCAACCGTGTTGAAGCCCCAGGCTTGCAGCCGGTCCAGGGTGTGGCTGATCCAGCGGTTTTCATCAAGGTCGGCTTTGCAAGGCGCCGCCGGGGATTGTTCAACCGCTTTGGCGGCAGTCGCCTCCACCGCATCGGATTTGGCGGCTTCGGCGATACCTGATTCACCCACTGAAGGTGCTGCCGGTTGCTCTGCGGCCTTCTCGACCGTCGCCTCGACAGCGTCGGCTTTGGCCGCTTCGGCGATACCGGCCTTGGTGGTGCTGCCGAGCGCGCAAGGGTCGCCGTATAAACGCTGCAGGTTAGCGCCATAGAAATCGTACCAGCGACCCGAGTTGTAGCTGCGTCCCTGATCCGCGCCATTACCACCGCGGTTGTCGCCTTCGCCGTAATGGCTGGCCAGCGGCTCATCGGGTTTTGGCAGGGCCTCGAACATCCACTCACGACCGGCGATGTACGTCTGATTGACGTCCGGGGTGACGGTGTTGACCCCCAGCGAATAAAACGGATGCCCTTCAGGCGTTACCAGATACCAACGGCCGTCGCGCTTTTCGGTACGGAAGAAACCGCTGGCCTTGAACGCCGGCCCTTTGGTCGAGCCGCCATAAGTGTCCAGTGACGTCTTTTCGCGTTCCGCCAGCCAGGTTTTGAGCTGTTGCTGTTCCTTGCCGGCAGCGCTTTTCAATTGCTCATCGCTGCTGACTTTTTCCGGCCATTTGGTTCGGGTCGATTGGCCGTAAGCGTCCACGAGATTGCCATAAGCCGCTTGAATGACCGGCTCAACGTCCTGAACACCGAAGCGTTCCAGCAGGATGCTCTGGGCGACTTTCGGCTGATCCATCGACAACGTCACCGACACCACCTGGCTGCGATCCAGCTCACCGGCACTGCTGGTCAGCAACACCCGCTGACCGTCGACCGTTATCGGCATCGGAGGTCCGGCCTTCATGCCAAGACTCAGCGAAGAACCCGGTTGCAACGGCACCAGCAGCGTTTGGGCAGGACCGGCTGGCAAATCGACGCGGCTGATCAGGGTCTTGCCATCGTTACTCTGGATTTTGACGTAGAGGGTCAGGGCCCAATTCATCGCGCTCTGAATCCGCAAACTCATGACGCCCGACTGCGACCAGTCCCAGGCGCCACTTTGCGGCGTCAGTCGCAACGTCGGTTGCGCGACGGGATTGAACGTTACCCGGCGCAACACTTCGCCTTCGGCCGTTTGCTCAGCATTGGATTGCGGCAGGCTGGCGTCCTGAGTCGCCACCTGCACCACGTCAGCGGGACGCACAAAGTTAAACAGCGTCTGCTGGCCGGCAGGAGCCGCCAGCAAAGGGGCTGCGAACATCAGGGTAAAAACCGCTGGTAAAGAATGGCGCAGCGAACGGCGAATCATAGGAACGTAGTTCTCCCTAGCGACCTTCAATAGGCCAGTGGAAAAGCGATGGCAGAGAGATAGACAACGCGGCGGGCATAAATGCCCACCGGTGTATCAGGAAATTTCACGACGGAAAGGAGGCAACGCATTGAGGATCGCCTTGCCGTAACGCTGAGTGACCAGGCGTCGATCCAGCAAGGTAATGGTGCCGCGATCCTCTTCGGTACGCAGCAACCGACCACAGGCCTGGACCAGTTTGAGCGAGGCGTCCGGAACCGAGATTTCCATGAAGGGATTACCGCCACGGGCTTCGATCCATTCGGCCAGGGCTGCTTCGACCGGGTCATCAGGCACCGAAAAAGGAATCTTGGCGATGACCACGTGTTCGCAATAAGCCCCAGGCAAATCCACGCCCTCGGCGAAACTTGCCAGGCCGAACAGCACGCTCGAATCCCCGCCATCGACCCGCGCCTTGTGCTTGTTCAGGGTTTCCTGTTTTGACAGGTTGCCTTGAATGAACACTTGTTTGCGCCAGTCGCGGTCGAGACCATCGAAAACGTCCTGCATCTGTTTGCGCGACGAGAACAGCACCAAGGTGCCGCGCGAACCTTCGACCAGTTGTGGCAAATCACGGATGATCGCGGCGGTATGCGCGGGCGCATCCCGTGGATCGGCTTTCAGGTCCGGCACCCGCAGCACGCCAGCGTCGGCATGATGAAACGGGCTCGGGACGACGGCAGTGACGGCTTTTTTCGGCAGGCCGGCGCGCATGCGGAATCTATCGAATGTGCCGAGCGCGGTCAGGGTCGCCGAAGTAAGCAGCGCGCCATAAGCCACGTTCCACAGGTTACGACGCAGCATCTCCGCGGCGAGGATCGGACTGGCGTTGACCTCGATGTCGAACAGCGAACCGCTTTCAGCCAGGGTCAGCCAACGGGCCATGGGCGGGTTGTCTTCCGGGTCTTCGGCAGTGAAGGCCGTCCACAACTCCCAGTTGCCGGAACAACGGGACAACAAGCTGCCGAACAGCGGATACCACTCTTCAGCCTGGTTGCTGGCGATGCCGATGTTGACCTCGCCATCCATGCCTTCTTTCAACAGTTCAGTGAGCCGGGTGAACACGTCGGTCAGCCGGGCGAACCCCTTTTTCAGCTCGACACCCATTTCACGCATGTGCTCGGGAATCACGCCGCCGACGAAGCGATGACGCGGCCGCTCGCGGCCTTCAACGTCTTCACCAGGTTTGAAATCGGCAACCTGTTCGCAGGCGGTGAACATGAACTGCTGTTGAGTCTTGATCTCCCGCGCCAGCTCCGGCACCTGCTCGATCAGCTTGCCAAGGTCACCCGGCAGCGGGTGTTGGGCGAGCAGCTTGGTGAGGTTCTTGGCTGTGGTTTCCAGCCAGTCGGCGGTGGAACGCAGGCGTGTGTAATGAGCGAAGTGACCGATGGCCTTGTCTGGCAGGTGATGACCTTCGTCGAATACATAGATGGTGTCACGCGGGTCCGGTAGTACCGCACCGCCGCCCAAGGCGAGGTCTGCCAGGACCATATCGTGGTTGGTGACGATCACGTCGACCTTGCCCATGCCTTCGCGGGCCTTGTAGAAGGCGCACTGACCGAAGTTAGGGCAATGGCGGTTGGTGCACTGGCTGTGATCGGTCGTCAGACGCGCCCAGTCGGCGTCTTCCAGGGCGGTGGACCAACTGTCACGGTCACCGTCCCATTTATTGCCGGCGAGCTTTTCGATCATGCTGGTGAACAGCTTCTGACTGGCCTCGTCGACCTCGATCTTGAAGCCTTCTTCCTCGAATAACTGCGCCGTGGCGGTTTGCGCATGACCTTCCTGCAGCAGCATGTCGAGCTTGGACAGGCACATGTAGCGTCCGCGCCCCTTGGCCAGAGCGAAGCTGAAATTCAGCCCGCTATTGCGCATGAGGTCGGGCAAGTCCTTGTAGACGATCTGTTCCTGCAGGGCCACCGTGGCCGTGGCAATGACCAGACGCTTGCCAGCCGCTTTCGCAGTCGGGATCGCCGCCAGGCTGTAGGCCACGGTTTTACCGGTACCGGTGCCGGCTTCCACCGCGACAATCGCGGGGTCGCCACTGCGCCGGCCTTCGTCGTCGGTGTCGATGTCACCGAGGACTTTGGCAATTTCGGCGATCATCAGGCGTTGGCCGTAGCGCGGCTTGAGGCTCTTGGCCTCGAGAAAACGCGAGTAGGCGCCCTGAATCGTGGTTTTGAGTTCGGTGCTGATCATGGATTGTCGGGCGCAATAAACGCTGGATAAATTTTCAGTGGTTTTGGGGGGCGTTCTCAATTAGTTTCCACGCCGCGTTGTCGCCTTAAAGCGAGCCAGGCAAGGCGCAGGCCGCTGGGAATGGTTATTCCCTTTCCAAGGTCTGCAACGCAGCATGGCTCGCTTTAAGGCACAACCCGAAGGGCCGGGTCTGCTGTTGTGCAGGGCTGCGTTGCTCGAAGCTTATTTGGAATGACCAAACCACGCTTCTCACGCCTTGCCCTGCACAGCAGCAGGCCCGGCGCGGCGCGGAAACTAACTGAGAACGCCCCCCGAATCGGCGGCTATCATACCCCGCTAATTAATCCCGCGCAGAACGGAGTACCTCAATGACACCTTTTGGCATCGTTTACACCCTGCATGTCCTGTCCGCCCTGGTGTGGGTCGGCGGCATGTTTTTCGCCTGGATGGTCTTGCGCCCGGCCGCCGTGAAAGCGCTGGAAGGCCCTGCCCGGTTGAAGCTGTGGGTAGAAGTGTTCCAGGGGTTTTTTCGCTGGGTCTGGATCGCGGTGATTCTGTTGCCGATCAGCGGCGTGGGCATGATTCATCTGCAGTACGCCGGATTTGAAGCCGCGCCGCGTTATGTACAGGTGATGATGGGACTCTACGTGGTCATGACGGCGCTGTTTATCAGGATTCAGGCGCTGATGTTGCCTGAACTGCGCACCGCCGTGAGGGCTCAGGATTGGCCGGCAGGGGCTGCAGTGCTGGGGAGAATTCGTCGATTGGTGGGGATCAACCTGATCGTCGGGTTGGTGCTGGTGGCGATCGCTTCGGCTCGCCCGATGTTCTAAAGCAGATCCGGTCACTGTGGCGAGGCAGCTCGCTCCCTCACCACAGGGGATTTGTCTTTCTTACAGACGCTGAACAGTCACTGTACCTGCGGCGCCCTCAGGCCCGGGCTGGCCGTCGGCGCCTGGACGACCGCTCTTGCCGCCATCGGCGCGATAGACGATGCAACCTTTTGACTTGCCTCCCGCACCCGGTTTTCCGCCAGGCCCTGCCAAGCCACCTGCACCGCCGGCTACCTGGACCTTGATCTGCTCAACCGGGTAATCACGCGGCACTTCCAACCGGACCATTGCCCCCGGCGCGCCCGCTTGACCATCGCTGCCGTCGCTGCCATCCGCACCACGACCGGCCTGGCCCCAAGTGCAGCCCGGTGCCTGACCATTCGCACCGTCAAGGCCGACAAATCCTGGCGCGCCCGCACCACCGCGAGCATCCACCACCAACTGTGGCGCATTCAGTGACTTGATCTGCACGTTCAGATTGCGACCCGAACGCGCGGCCTTGAGGTAAGTGCCCGGTGCACCCCGCGCAGTAATCTGGCTGCCTTCCGACAATTGGGCGCGGATGACCTTGAAGTCCAGCGCCTGCTCGCCAGGCACGATAGCGATGCGCGCGTCGCGTCCCAGGTGCAACTCGCCAACGGTGACCTGAGTCACGTTCGAAGGAATCAGCAAAGTGCCGTAGTCGGCGACTTCCAGACGTTCCAGCTGCAAGGTGCTGGCCGTATTGGGTAAACGCATCAGGGAGTTGGTTTCGACGCTTACCACTTGGGCGCAAGCCAATGGGCTGATGAATGCCGCGAGCAGACAGAGATTACGCATGGGAAGCCTTCGATACGGTGGGAGCTGGAATGGTTTGCAGGTGGAACACGCCGAAAAACAGAATCTTCAGGCGATCAACCCAGGGATGGGCGCGACCTTTGAGGCTGCGATTGCACAGCAGCACTTCCAGAAGATGAAGGATTGCCAGCAGGCCGCCGACCAGATTGACCAACACCTGCAGCGGATAAACAAACGGCACGAGCGAATTAACCACCACCACGGCCCAGAACAGCAGGGTCAACAACTTCCCTAGTCCCCATATCACCTTCATACGCTCCCCCGCTGAGAATTATTCTTTGCGCGCACAGTAACGGCTTCCACGCGGGATAAGCCAGAGGGCAACGGAAAATTCTTCATGAGGGCCGCCGAATGGCCGTCCGGACGATCTGTTTTATCGCCAGACGGCTCTACTACGGGCCTCAGCGGTTGATGTGCAACTCTACGCGACGGTTTTTCGCGCGGCCCTCTTCCGATTCATTATCGGCAATCGGCTCGCTTTCACCCTTGCCTTCGCTGGTGAGTTTGCTTGGCGCCAGGCCCTGGCTCAACAGGTAATCCGCCACGCTGCTGGCGCGACGTTCCGAGAGTGCCTGGTTATAGGCGTCCGAACCGACACTGTCGGTGTGACCGACCACTTTGATGCTCACCACGTCGGCGTTTTGCAACTTGGCCATCAGCGAATCGAGTTCGCTGCGTGCAGCGGGCGTCAGGTCGGATTTATTAAAGGCGAACAACACATCGTTCGCATCACTCAAAGTGACGACTTCGGACTGCACGGGTTCGGCAGGTTTCACGCTGGCCGGGTATTGCGGCAGCGGGCAACCGTGATGTTCGACCGGAGTATTGGCGGGTGTATCAGGGCAGCGATCACGACGGTCGAAAACGCCATCGTCATCTTCATCCCCATCCTGGGCGTAGCAGATCAGGCCGCCCGTCAGGATGCCAAGCGCTGCGCCACCTCCTGCCCAGCCGGCACTTTCGATCGCGCCCAGGCCTCCACCGACCAGTCCGCCGATGAGGCTGCAGATTGGCCAGGTACGTTGATTTAACGGGGCTGTGCCATCGCTGTGAGTTGCGCAACCGGTCAGCAGGCCGCCTAGCAGCAGAACCGGCAAGACGGTCCTTGTGAGAACACTCATTATGAAAGCTCCTGTGTTACCGGCCCATACCGGTTACACAGGAGTAAAGACACACATCCGCGACTGCACAAGCCGCGGAGTGCGAGGGGGGTCAGCGGTTGATTTTGATTTCCGTGCGACAGTTCATCGCGCGGCCGTCAGCCGTTTTGTTGTCAGCCACCGGCTGGCTTTCACCGGCACCGGTTACAGACACGAAGCTGGCACGTGGAACGCCACTCTGGATCAGGTAATCAACGACCGAGTGCGCACGTTTATCCGACAGTTTCTGGTTGTAGGCATCGCTGCCCACGCTGTCGGTGTGACCGGTGACGGTCAGTTGCGCGGTAGAGGATTCCTGTTTCAGGCGAGAAGCGATTTTGTTGAGGACATCTTTATCGGAAGGCGTGAGCGTCGCTTTGTCGAACTGGAAGTGAACATCGCGAATGACGATGACTTCTTCCTTGACCACAACAGCCTCTTCGACAACTGGCGCTGGCACAGGTGGTGGGCAACCGTCGGCATCGACCTGCACGCCTCTAGGCGTACCCGGGCACTTGTCGCGGCTGTCCGGCACGCCATCGCCATCTTCGTCGCCATCACCGTGAACCCAGCAATAGGCCGCTGCCGTGCCGCCGATCAGCAGCGCGCCATACCCTGCCCATGCCGAGCTCTCGGTCGCGCCGAGACCAGCACCTACGACACCACCGACCGCCGCACAGGTCGGCCAGTCGGTTTTCTGCAAACCTGCGCAACCAGTCAACACACTGGTTAGCAGAACCAAGGGTAATGCTGTCCGAACTATGCTCATCTAGTTTTCTCCTGAGGGATCGGCTTAGAACCGATTCAGGGAGTAAAGACCGGAGTTTTAATCTCCGCCAGCATTAGGCCATAGCTGTTTTACGCCGTGATCACGGTTGATCGACGCTTTTCCCCTAATAGAGCGCTAGGCCCGGACCTTCGGGCAGGCTAGTCTTGGCAGCTCTGATTGAGGATCTTCGATGATTGCAGGTATTTCTGCGCGCACGCCGCAACAGGCGCTGGCCGCTTTGCTGGATCGTTACGCCCCTGCGCGCCTTCTTTTGATTGGCGCCAGCGAGTTCCCCGCGCTTGAAGCCTTCAAGCTCGCACACCCTGACAGCTGTGTCGCGCATGCCGCGCCCGGTCAATTGCCGGCAGATCTAGCGTGCCGTCGGTTCGACCTGGCGCTGGTCGTCGATTGCCTGGAACACCTGCCCAAACGCGACGGTCTGAATTTGCTGGGAGGAATCCGCAACCTCAATGCCAGCCGAATAGCGGTGCTGGCGGACCTGCCGGCCAGTGGCTGGCAGGAAACGGATTTTTTCTCCCTGGCCCTGCAAGCCAGCGAACGCTTTCAGCGTGACGAACAGGTACTGACCCTCTTCACCTACGATCTGCTTGACTATAAGCAAGTACCCGACTGGCTCAACTCACGGTTTTGGGCCAATCCGGAAAACTTCGGGAAATATTGGTGGTAACGCGATGAGTACTTCTATCTGCCCTTGCGGCAGCGGCACCCTGCTCGATGCCTGCTGCGGTCACTATCATGCCGGCCATCCGGCCCCCTGCGCCGAAGCCCTGATGCGTTCGCGCTACAGTGCGTATGTGCTGGGCCTGATCGACTATCTGGTCGCGACCACCCTGCCTGCGCAACGCGAAGGGCTGGATCGCCAGTCCATCAGCAACTGGAGCGCGCAAAGCACCTGGCTGGGTCTGGAGGTGGAGAGCTCCGAAGTGTTCGGCGGTCAGCCGGAGCACGCATTCGTGACCTTTACCGCCCGCTGGCATGACAGCACGGGCGAACACAGCCACCGCGAGCGCTCATCGTTTGTGCAGAACGCTGCCCACTGGTACTTCATCGACCCCACCGTACAACTCAAGGCCGGTCGCAACGATGCTTGCCCTTGCGCCAGCGGGCAGAAGTTCAAGAAATGCTGTGCGAGCTACTTCGGCAGTTAAGACGAGAAACCTGTAGCAGCTGCCGAGCCTGCGAGGCTGCGTTCGAGTGCGTAGCGCTCGCTAAATGGTCGGCAAGTGCTGCGCATTCCAACGCAGCCTCGCAGGCTCGGCAGCTGCTACAGGACGTGTTCGCAGGTTTGGCGGTTGTTTCAAGCTCAAGG
>NZ_JBYVMF010000012.1:0-75543 GCF_058145095.1 Pseudomonas sp. MDV22-iso1 | reverse complement strand
TCGGCAGCTGCTACAGGACGTGTTCGCAGGTTTGGCGGTTGTTTCAAGCTCAAGGAGACACACAACCATGATCACCCGGCGACTCGTACTCTACTTGGTGACGCTGAGTCTTGCGCTCGGGCTCGGCGGCTGTGCGTCATGGTTCGGCGATGATGAGCCCGAGCCCCAGTTGCATCTGGTCAAAGTTGAAGTCATCCGGGCCAAGCTGCTGGAGCAAAAATTCCTGCTGCACTTTCGCGTTGATAACCCCAACGACAGTGACCTGACGGTCCGAAGCCTTGAGTACCGCATTCATTTGGGCGACATGTTGCTGACTGAAGGCGAGAACGAGCACTGGTTTACGGTCGGTCCAAAACGAAGCGCTTACTTCAAGGTGCCGATCCGCACCAATCTTTGGCCGAAGATCCGCGATGTGGTGAAAATGCTGGAAAAACCCGACCACCCTATCCCCTATCGTCTGGAAGGAGAGCTGGAAACCGGTTTATTCATCGCGCACTACGTGCACGTTGCGCGCAATGGCGTGATAATCCCCGCCGATTTAATTCCGGAGTAAACCCGATGACCCAGCAACCCCACGTTCATGGCCCAGACTGCAACCACGATCACGATCATGCCCATCACGACCACCATGATCACGACCATGGCCATGTACACGGCCCGAACTGCGGCCACGCTCAACAGGAGCCTGTGCGCAACGCCCTGAAAGACGTGGGCCGCAACGATCCTTGCCCATGCGGCAATGGCAAGAAATTCAAGAAGTGCCACGGCGCTTGATGTGAAGTTCCGGGCGATATTCCCTATCGCCTGTTGAACCGCCTTCGCCAGCAGGCTCGCGCCCACATTGGATCTATGCCCTTGTAGGAGCAAAGCTTGCTCGCGATGGAAGAGATCCGGTCTATCTGATTGATCGCGGTGCGGCTATCGCGAGCAAGCTTTGCTCCCACAGAGGTTCAAGGCTCAGGTGTTCATCAGGATTTGCCCGGTGCTCACCACCGTCGCATATTCCCCATGCAGATTCCCCAGCGACATCGCGTGCACTTCTTCGGCGGAATGCGCCTTGCCAAAATAATCAGCCTTGTCGAATGTGAAGCACGCATCCTCCGCCACCCATGCGTCAAACCCCAGGTTACCGGCCGTACGCGCCGTAGACTCCACCGAGTTATTCGTCGCCACGCCCACAATCACCAACTGTTCGATCCCCTCCTGGCGCAAACTCGCTTCCAGCCCCGTCGCGCAAAACGCGTCCGGCACCTGCTTTTGAATCAGCCGTTCGCCGGCTGCAGGTTCGAACCGTGCCTGAATCTCCACGCCCGATTGCTGCGGCCAGAAAACCGAATCCGGCGAGCGCGACAGATGTTGCACGTGAACGACCGGGCGACCCGTGCGACGCCAATGGCCCAACAACGCAAGCATCCGCTCCTCGGCGTGAGGGTTGTTGCGAGGACCGAGTCGGGGCTCCAGGATGCCTTTTTGCTGATCGATGATGATGAGTGCTGCGTTCGTCTTAAGCTCCATGCCGACTTTTCTCACACTGGGTCATTGAATTTCACGCACTTGAGCATCACTTCCTCTTACAGGCAAGCCATCGAACGCAGACAGGACGACCTAATGCCAGCGGTTGCCGTTCGCCCCTAACGACGTCCCTTGATTTGGAGTACTCCATGATCGACCTGTATTACTGGACCACACCCAACGGCCACAAGATTTCGATTTTCCTGGAAGAAGCCGGCCTGCCGTACGACGTGTACCCGATCAACATCAGCCAGAACGATCAATTCAAACCCGAATTCCTGAAAATCGCCCCAAACAACAAGATCCCCGCGATCGTCGATCATGAGCCGACCGATGGCGGTGAGCCGTTGGCGCTGTTCGAGTCCGGTGCAATCCTGCTGTACCTGGCAGAGAAAACCGGCAAGTTCCTGCCCAAAGACTTGCGCGGCCGCCAGCAAGCGTTGCAATGGTTGTTCTGGCAGATGGGCGGTCTGGGACCGATGGCGGGGCAAAACCATCACTTCAGCCAGTTCGCCCCGGAAAAAATCCCCTACGCGATCAAGCGCTATATCGACGAAACCGCGCGGTTGTATGGCGTACTCGACAAGCAGTTGGCCAACAACGCCTTTGTCGCCGGCGAGGAGTACAGCATTGCCGACATGGCGATCTATCCGTGGATCGTGTCCCACAAATGGCAGAGCCAGAACCTGGAGGACTTCCCGAACGTACTGCGCTGGTTCAACCACATTCAGGGGCGGCCAGCGACGGTGAAAGCCTATGCGTTGGTGGCCAAGGTCAATCCACCAAAATCCTGATGTAGACACATCAAGATCAAAAGATCGCAGCCTGCGGCAGCTCCTACAGTATCTCGATGGACATCTGTAGAAGTTGCCGCAAGCTGCGATCATTCACGTTTAGCGGACAAATCCTGAAATAACCTTTCACCCCGCTTGCGCGCCCACCTCCTGCTCACTAACGTAGCGACTTTATTGCGTTACCACCCCGCAGGAGCTTTGCCATGGCCTCGCCAGCCCTTACTCATTTTCTTCCCCGGTTCGGCGTTGCCGCAGCAGTGGCCGGTGTTCTGAGCCTGACCGGTTGTCAGACCTTCAACACGCAGGACACCCTCCCGCCCACCACTGGCGTGCAGCCGCTCAAGGGCCTGGCGCAAAACGTGTCGGTACGCCGCAATGCCATGGGCATGCCGTTGATCGAAAGCAACAGCTTCCACGACGCACTGTTCGCCCTCGGTTATGTGCATGCCAGCGACCGCATCACGCAAATGGTCACTCTGAGGCTGCTGGCGCAGGGCCGTATGGCGGAAATGTCCGGTGCGGACTTGCTGGACGCCGACCGCTACATGCGTGCCGTCAACCTGAAGAAAAGCGCGGGCGAGTTGTACAAAGCGTCTTCACCGCGCCTCAAGCGCTTCTTTGAAGTCTACGCCCGGGGCGTCAACGCCTACCTGTTCCGCTACCGCGACAAGCTGCCGGCGGACCTCGCCGCCACGGGCTACAAGCCTGAGTACTGGCAACCGGAAGATTCCGCGCTGATTTTCTGCCTGCTGAACTTCAGCCAATCGGCCAACCTGCCGGAGGAGATTTCCTCGCTGATGCTGGCCCAGACCGTCACCACCGACAAGCTGGCATGGCTGACGCCGTCTGCGCCCGACGAAAAGCTGCCGGTCGCCGAAGCCGAAAAGCTCCAGGGCATCAAGCTCGACGGGCAAATTCCGGGACTCGCCGACATCAGCAAAGCCACGGCGCAACTCTCGGACCTGAATTTGCTCGGTGCCACCTCATCGAACAACTGGGCAATCGCCCCGCAACGTAGCCGCAGCGGCAAGAGCCTTTTGGCGAGCGATAGCCATGGACCACTGGGTGTGCCGTCGTTGTTCAGTTACGTGCAGATTCGCGCCCCGAAATACCAGGCCTCTGGCGTGACCATCGCCGGGTTGCCGATGGTGCTTGGCGGTTTCAACGGCAAAGTGGCGTGGAGCATGACCACGGTCATGGGCGACAACCAGGACCTGTTCCTGGAAAAAATCAAACGCCAGGGCAACGGTCTCACCTACGAGGCTGGCGGCAAATGGCAGCCCGTGATCGTTCGCAACGAAACCTACTTCGTCAAAGGCCAGCGGCCTGTTCGCGAAGCGGTGTACGAAACCCGTCACGGCCCGCTGCTCAACAGTGCCCGAGGCACCACACTGGCCAACGGTTTCGGCCTGGCGTTGCAGACGCCGAACTTCACCGACGATAAGAGCCTGGACGCGTTTTTCGACTTGTCCCGGGCGCAGAATGTCGAGAAAGCCTCGGACGCCAGTCGTGAAATCCGCGCCATTGCCCTGAACCTGGTCTTCGCCGACGCCAGTAACATCGGTTGGCAAGTCACCGGCCGTTATCCAAACCGCCGCGAAGGCGAAGGCCTGCTGCCATCGCCAGGCTGGGAAGGTCGTTACGATTGGGACGGTTATGCCGACCCGATGCTCCACCCCTACGATCAGGATCCGGCCCAGGGTTGGCTCGGTACTGCAAACCAGCGCGTCATTCCCCATGGCTACGGGATGCAGTTGTCCAACTCCTGGTCGGCCCCTGAACGTGGCGAACGCATGGCTGAATTGGCCAACGCAGGCAAACACGACACGCGTAGCCTGATCGCCATGCAATACGACCAGACCACCACCTTCGCCGCCAAACTGAAGAAAATGTTTGCCGCGCCAGGCATGTCCCAGCCGCTCAAGCAGGCCATCGAAGCGTTGCCCGCAGCAGACAAAGATAAAGCCCGCGAGGCCTATACCCGCCTGATGGCATTTGACGGCAAGCTCAGCCCGACGTCCGCCGACGCGGCGATTTACGAGTTGTTCCTGCAGGAAAGCACGAAGCAGATTTTCCTCGACGAATTGGGCCCGGAAAGCAGCCCGGCATGGAAGGCGTTTATCGCCAACGGCAAGCTGTCCTACGCGGCGCAGGCCGATCATCTGTTGGGACGCGAGGACAGTCCGTTCTGGGATGACGCCCGGACACCGCAGAAGGAAGACAAACCAGCAATCCTCGCCCGCAGCCTCGCCGCGGCCATCACGGCTGGCGACAGTCTGCTGGGCGCTGATCACAAGGCCTGGCAATGGGGCAAGTTGCACGGTTATGAATGGAAAAACGCCAGCGGCCAGACTGTCCGCGGTCCACTCGCCGCCGGCGGTGATCACACCACGCTGAACACCTCGGCGTTTGCGTGGGGCCAGGATTTCAACACCACGCTGGCACCGTCCATGCGCTTCATCGTCGATTTCGGCCAGGCTGAACCGCTGATGGGCCAGAACGGCACCGGGCAGTCCGGCAATCCGGCGAGCCCGAACTACCTCAACAGCATTGATCCGTGGCTCAAGGGGCAATACATGAGTTTGCCCCTGCAACCGCAGAACTTTGACAAGGTGTACGGGAAGACGCGGTTGACGCTGACGCCCGGGAAATAACGCAACCCCTGTAGGAGCGAGCCTGCTCTCGATAGCGGTCTATCAGCCACCGAATGAATGGCTGATGTACCGCTATCGCGAGCAGGCTCACGCCTACACAGGATTATTTTTGGCTAATAGCATTTTGATAGAACTTCCAGCCCCGCCCCATCCTCATAGCTAACAAGTCCCTCCATTTTGGTCACAGACATGGACCTTGTTATCGCCCGCCCCGAAGGCCTGTACTGCCCCGCCGGGGATTTCTACATTGACCCCTGGCGCCCCGTAGAACGATCAGTCATCACCCATGCCCACGGTGATCACGCCCGCACCGGCAATGAACATTACCTGGCCGCTGCACCTGGCGAAGGGATTTTGCGAGCGCGCCTGGGACAAGACATCAGTTTACAAACCCTGGCGTATGGCGAGCGCCTGTTGCACCACGGCGTCACCCTGAGTTTTCACCCCGCAGGCCATGTACTCGGCTCGGCCCAGGTGCGTCTCGAGTACGGCGGCGAGGTGTGGGTCGCGTCGGGGGACTACAAAATCGAGCCCGATGGCACCTGTGCGCCTTTCGAACCGGTGCGCTGCCACACCTTCATCACCGAATCCACCTTCGGCCTGCCCATCTATCGCTGGCAACCTCAGGCTCAGGTGTTTGCCGAGATCAATCAGTGGTGGCAAGCCAATGCCGCCGAGAACAAGGCCAGCGTGCTGTTCTGCTACTCGTTCGGCAAGGCGCAACGGATTCTCCATGGCATCGACGCCAGCCTGGGTCCGATTCTGACCCATGGTGCGGTGGAACCCCTGAACCGCGTGTACCGCGAAAGTGGCGTGTACATTCCGCCGACCCTTTATGCCGGGGACATCAAGAAAAGTGACCCGATCATGCGCAAGGCGCTGGTCATCGCGCCGCCGTCGGCCGGGGGCAGTACGTGGATGCGCCGCTTCGGTGACTACAGTGACGGCTTCGCCAGTGGCTGGATGCGCTTGCGCGGAACCCGACGGCGGCGCGGAGTTGATCGTGGTTTTGTGCTTTCCGATCACGCGGACTGGCCGGGGCTGCTGTGGGCCATCGAACAGACTGGCGCGCAACGGGTCATGGTCACCCATGGCTCGGTCGCCGTGCTGGTCCGCCATTTACGCGAACAGGGTCTCGACGCCCAGGGCTTCAGCACGGAATACGGCGACGATGAGGAAGAACTCAACCCCACTGAAACTGAGACCGCAAGTGCCGAGGTGCTGCCATGAAAGCCTTTGCGCAGTTGTATGCCGAACTCGATGCCACGACGTCGAGCAACGCCAAACTGGCCGCGATGCAGCACTACTTTGCCCAGGCTGCACCGGAAGACGCCGCGTGGGCGGTTTACTTCCTGTCCGGTGGGCGACCTCGTCAATTGGTCCCTGTGCGAATCCTGCGCGAGTTGGCGGTCGCTTTCTCCGGGCTGTCGCCCTGGTTGTTCGAAGAGAGTTATCAGGCCGTTGGCGATATGGCGGAAACCATCTCACTGGTCTTGCCCGAAGCCGTTCATAGCTCCGATGACGGACTCGCGGTGTGGATCGAAAAAAAACTCCTGCCATTGCGCGGTGAGTCACCTGAAGTGCTCGCCGAACAACTGCCCACACTGTGGTCGCAGCTGGACCGGTCAAGCCTGATGCTGTGCATCAAACTGATCACGGGCAGTTTTCGTGTCGGCGTGTCCAAGCTGCTGGTCACCCGCGCCCTGGCATCAATGGCGCACTTGGACAGCAAGCGCGTTGCCCAGCGTCTTGTGGGTTACACAGACCTGTCCAACCGCCCCAGCGCGGCCAGCTACTTGAAGTTGATTGCCCCTGAATCAACCGATGAACACGCGCAGCGTGGCGGTCAGCCGTATCCGTTTTTCCTCGCACATGCACTGTCGCAACCGGTCGAGCAATTCGAAGCATTGCTCGGCCCAGCCAGCCAATGGCAAGTGGAATGGAAATGGGATGGCATCCGCGCGCAGGTGGTCAAGCGCGAAGGTCGACTGTGGATCTGGTCTCGCGGTGAAGAATTGGTCACCGAACGCTTTCCCGAACTCGACAGCCTGGTTCACGGCTTGCCCGACGGCACGGTGATCGACGGAGAAATCGTCGCCTGGAAAGCCGCGCCAGTCGACACTGAAGATGCATTTGACCCACAAGCGCCCACCTCCCCGTCGGTGCAACCTTTCGCTTTGTTGCAACAGCGCATCGGTCGTAAAACCCTGGGCAAGAAAATACTCGATGAGGTGCCTGTGGTCGTGCTCGCTTACGACCTGCTGGAATGGGCCGGCGAGGACTGGCGCAACCAACCGCAGGCCGCGCGTCGAGCCCGGTTGGATCAAGTGATTGCCGACTGCGATAGCCCGGTATTGCTCGCCTCGCCGGTACTAACGGGCGACGACTGGTTCGACCTCGCCAGGCAACGGGAAGCTTCGCGCAGCCTGGGCGTCGAAGGCATGATGCTCAAAGCCCGGGATGCCCTGTACGGGGTTGGCCGAACCAAGGACATGGGGGTCTGGTGGAAGTGGAAAGTCGACCCATACAGCGTCGATGCGGTGCTGATTTACGCGCAACGCGGCCATGGCCGCCGGGCCAGTTTGTACAGCGATTACACCTTCGCCGTCTGGGACGGTCCCGCCGATGCGAGCGAGCGCACGCTGGTGCCCTTCGCCAAGGCGTACTCAGGCTTGACCGATGAAGAAATGCGTCAGGTCGACAGCATTGTGCGCAAGACCACGGTGGAGAAGTTCGGTCCGGTGAGCAGCGTAAAACCGAGCCTGGTGTTTGAGCTGGGATTCGAGGGGATTGCCCTGTCGAAGCGGCACAAGAGCGGGATTGCCGTGCGGTTTCCGAGAATGCTGCGCTGGCGCCGGGACAAGTCGGTGGATGAGGCTGACAATCTGGCCACCTTGCAAGATCTCTTGGGCTGAGCGTTAGCTGTTCAGATCAGCGAGCTTAACCTCCCTTCTTACAGATTTTCGTTCGCTGATCTGATTTGGTGCGGGTAATAACTCATGCCCATTTCCGTGCGCAAACGCCCTCCTGGCATCTCACTGAACGCCTTTTAAAACACTTGTTCGGCAGTGTGGTTCAGAAATTGCTACTTTCTTTAGGTCTTACGCTTTGCAGTAACAATTCATTTGCGCCACGAGCGCTCAAATTGGTTTTTAGGGATTGAATAATGAAAAAAGCATTAATGACCCTTTCTGCACTGGCATTGTGCATGGCGGCCGGTTCCGCCATGGCCTAGGAATACAAGGAGCTGCGTTTTGGCGTTGACCCTTCCTACGCACCGTTTGAGTCGAAAGCGGCCGACGGCAACCTGGTGGGCTTTGATATCGATCTGGGGAACGCGATCTGCGCCGAACTGAAGGTCAAGTGCAAATGGGTCGAAAGTGACTTCGACGGCATGATTCCGGGCCTGAAAGCCAACAAATTCGACGGTGTGATTTCTTCGATGACCGTTACCCCGGCTCGCGAAAAGGTCATCGACTTCTCCAGCGAACTGTTCTCCGGTCCGACCGCCTATGTATTCAAAAAGGGTTCTGGCATCACTGCAGACGTCGCTTCGCTGAAGGGGAAAACCGTCGGCTACGAGCAAGGCACTATCCAGGAAGCCTATGCCAAAGCCGTTCTGGACAAGGCTGGCGTGAAAACCCAGGCCTATCAGAATCAGGATCAGGTGTATTCCGATCTGACCTCCGGTCGTCTCGATGCCGGCATTCAGGACATGCTGCAGGCCGAATTGGGCTTCCTGAAGTCGCCTAAGGGCACCGATTACGAAATCAGCAAGCCAGTTGACAGCGAACTGCTGCCAGCCAAAACGGCTATTGGTATCTCGAAAGGTAACAAAGACCTGAAGGCGCTTTTGGATAAAGGTATCAAAGCGTTACACGACGATGGCACCTATGCCACCATTCAGAAGAAACACTTTGGCGATCTGAATCTGTACAGCGGCAAATAATGCCCGGCGCCCATCTCGCGATGGGCGCTTTTTCTACCTGATCAGGTTGCTGATTTATGTTCGAAAACCTCTTACAAAACCTGGGGCTCTCCGCCTTCAGCCTCAAGGGCTTCGGTCCGTTGCTGTTGGAAGGCACCTGGATGACCATCAAATTATCGGTGTTGTCGTTGCTGGTGGCCGTGTTGCTCGGCCTGCTCGGCGCCAGTGCCAAGCTGTCGAAAGTCAAACTGGTGCGCGTCCCGGCCCAGCTCTACACCACGCTGATTCGCGGCGTGCCGGACCTGGTGCTGATGCTGTTGATCTTCTACAGCCTGCAAACCTGGTTGACGTCGTTTACCGATTTCATGGAATGGGAATACATCGAGATCAACCCGTTCAGTGCCGGGGTCATTACCCTGGGCTTCATTTATGGCGCGTACTTCACCGAAACCTTCCGAGGTGCGATTCTCGCGGTCCCGCGGGGCCAGATCGAAGCGGCGACTGCCTATGGCCTCAAGCGTGGCCAGCGTTTCTGGATCGTGGTGTTTCCGCAAATGATGCGTTTTGCGTTGCCGGGCATCGGCAACAACTGGATGGTGATGCTCAAGGCCACCGCGCTGGTGTCGATCATTGGTCTGGCTGATCTGGTCAAGGCTGCCCAGGACGCCGGTAAAAGCACCTACCAACTGTTTTACTTCCTGGTGCTCGCCGCGGTGATCTACCTGCTGATCACCAGTGCTTCCAACATCGTCCTTCGCTGGCTTGAACGTCGCTACGCCGCCGGTTCCCGGGAGGCCGTACGATGATCGAGCTCCTGCAGGAATACTGGAGACCGTTCCTTTACAGTGACGGCTACCACATCACTGGCCTGGCCATGACCCTGTGGCTGCTCAGCGCATCGATCTTCATCGGCTTTCTGGTATCGATTCCGCTGTCCATCGCCAGGGTCTCGCCCAACGCTTTCGTGCGCTGGCCGGTGCAGTTCTATACCTACCTGTTCCGCGGTACACCGCTCTATATCCAGCTGCTGATCTGCTACACCGGCATTTACAGCCTCGCCGCGATCCGCGCTCAACCGGTACTGGATGCGTTCTTTCGCGATGCGATGAACTGCACGATCCTGGCCTTCGCCTTGAATACCTGCGCGTACACCACGGAGATTTTTGCCGGGGCGATTCGCAGCATGAACCACGGTGAAGTCGAAGCGGCCAAAGCCTACGGCCTGACCGGCTGGAAGCTGTATGCCTACGTGATCATGCCTTCGGCCCTGCGCCGTTCGTTGCCTTATTACAGCAACGAAGTGATCCTGATGCTGCACTCGACAACGGTGGCCTTCACCGCAACCATTCCGGATGTACTGAAAGTGGCTCGGGACGCCAACTCGGCGACCTTCCTGACCTTCCAGTCGTTTGGCATCGCTGCGCTGATCTACCTGACCGTAACCTTTGCGCTGGTCGGCCTGTTCCGTCTCGCTGAACGCCGCTGGCTGGCCTTCCTCGGGCCGACCCACTAGCTCGCCTGTTTCAGGACATAAAAGCAAATGCGCCACCAGATACATGACTTGCTGGCCCCACTGCCCGGGACCGCGCGACAGATTCACAGCTTCCATTTCGGTCCTTCATCGGCCAACGGCAAGGTCTACATCCAGTCCTCCCTGCATGCGGACGAAATGCCCGGCATGCTGGTGGCCTGGCATCTCAAGCAGCGACTGGCGGAGCTGGAAGCCGCTGGCCGCCTGCGCAGTGAGATCGTATTGGTGCCCGTCGCCAATCCGGTGGGCCTCGAGCAGGTGCTGATGGACGTGCCGCTGGGTCGCTACGAGCTGGAGAGCGGTCAGAACTTCAACCGCTGGTTCGTCGATTTAAGCGAAGAAGTCGGCAATGAAATCGAAGGCCTGCTCGGCGATGATCCGCAGCACAACCTGAAAGTTATTCGCCGCAGCCTGCGCCAAGCGCTGGCGCGACAAAGTGCCGGCACTCAACTGCAATCCCAGCGACTGACCCTGCAACGGCTGGCCTGCGATGCCGACATGGTGCTGGACCTGCATTGCGATTTCGAAGCGGTCGCGCACCTTTACACCACGCCGGAAGCCTGGCCTCAGGTCGAGCCACTGGCTCGATACATTGGCGCTGAAGCCAGCCTGTTGGCCACTGATTCAGGAGGCCAGTCGTTTGATGAGTGCTTCACCCTGCTCTGGTGGCAACTGAAGGAGCGGTTCGGGGAGCAGTTCGACATCCCCTTGGGCAGTTTCTCGGTCACTGTCGAGTTGCGCGGCCAGGGCGACGTCAATCACCCGCTGGCCAGCCTCGATTGTCAGGCAGTGCTTGATTACCTGATCCATTTCGGTGCCATCGCCGGTGAACCGGCACCACTGCCCGAATTGCCCTACCCCGCCACGCCACTGGCGGGCGTCGAACCGGTGGCCACTCCTGTGGGCGGGTTGCTGGTGTTCACCGCGCTGCCAGGGGAATACCTGGAAGCCGGGCAACTGATTGCCGAAATCATTGACCCGATCCTGGATCGCGTCACCCCCGTCCATTGCGCGACCGCCGGGTTGATGTACGCCCGTTCGCTGCGTCGCATGGCCACTGCGGGCATGGTGATCGCCCATGTCGCGGGCACTGAAGCCTATCGCAGCGGCTATCTACTTTCGCCTTGAGGATGCATGCCCCATGTACAAACTGACCATTGAAGGCCTGCATAAAAGCTATGGCGATCATGAAGTGCTCAAAGGTGTTTCGCTCAAGGCCAACACTGGCGACGTCATCAGCCTGATCGGCGCCAGCGGTTCGGGCAAAAGTACCTTCCTGCGTTGCATCAATTTTCTCGAACAACCCAACGACGGCGCCATGACCCTGGACGGCCAGGCCATCCGCATGATCAAGGATCGCCACGGCATGCACGTCGCCGATGCCGATGAACTGCAGAAAATCCGCACCCGCCTCGCCATGGTGTTCCAGCATTTCAACCTGTGGAGCCACATGACGGTGCTTGAGAACATCAGCATGGCCCCGCGCCGTGTGCTGGGTTGCGACAAGAAGGAAGCGGAAGACCGTGCCCGACGTTACCTCGACAAGGTGGGCCTGGCGGCACGGGTGGCGGATCAATACCCGGCGTTCCTGTCCGGCGGGCAGCAACAACGGGTGGCCATTGCCCGTGCGCTGGCGATGGAACCGGAAGTCATGCTGTTTGACGAACCGACGTCGGCACTGGACCCTGAACTGGTAGGGGAAGTGCTGAAAGTGATCCAGGGCCTGGCAGAAGAAGGCCGGACCATGATCATGGTGACCCACGAAATGAGTTTTGCCCGCAAGGTCTCGAGCCAGGTGCTGTTTCTGCATCAAGGGCTGGTGGAAGAGGAAGGTGCGCCGGACGAAGTGCTCGGCAATCCGAAAAGCGAACGGCTGAAGCAATTTCTCAGCGGCAACCTCAAGTAGTTCGCGATCCCATCGTAGGAGCTGCCGCAGGCTCGGGCCGCGTTCGGACGATCTTTTGCTCTGTGTTTTTTGACAACGCAGAACATCAAGATCAAAAGATCGCAGCCTGCGGCAGCTCCTACAGTTCGTGCCATGTGATTAAACCTTTCTGGCGTTGCCGCGGTCACTGAAAGAAGACTTTCAGAGCGCACGCCGTCGGCATGGGAACCTCTACCAACTTCGCGAAACAATGGTTCACCGCGCGCGGCTGGACGCCATTCGCCTTTCAGAAACAGGTGTGGAAAGCCGTAAAAGAGGGCCATTGCGGTTTGCTGCACGCCAGTACCGGTGCCGGGAAAACCTATGCACTCTGGTTTGCGGCGCTTAACCGCTACGCCACTACTGCCCCTTCCGTTGTCACCCCTCGCAAACGAAAGCCGATTGCCGAACCCCTCACGGTGCTGTGGATAACGCCTATGCGCGCATTGGCGGCCGATACCGCGCGCGCGCTGGAAGCACCGCTGCAGGACTTGCAGATCCCATGGAGCGTGGGCCTGCGCACCGGCGACACCAGCAGCAGTGAGCGCGCGCGCCAGAGCCGGCGTCTGCCCACTACGTTGATTACCACTCCGGAAAGTTTGACGCTGATGCTTGCCCGCGCCGATTCACACACTGCGTTATCGACGTTGCGCATGGTAGTGGTGGATGAGTGGCATGAACTGCTGGGCAACAAGCGCGGCGTGCAACTGCAACTGGCCCTCGCTCGATTGCGCCGCTGGAACCCGCAGTTAATCGTGTGGGGCGTTTCAGCAACGCTGGGTAATCAATCCCACGCCGAGCAGGTCCTGATCCCACAGGGGGGCGGCATCAGTGTTCAAGGTCAGAACGGCAAGGAACTGCGGATCGACACACTGTTACCGCCTGCCATCGAACGCTTTCCATGGGCCGGGCACATCGGTTTGAAGATGTTGCCCCAGGTGGTCGAGGAACTTGAATCGAGCCCCAGCACCCTGGTGTTCACCAACACCCGCGCTCAATCAGAGATCTGGTATCAGGCGTTGCTGGAAGCTCGACCGGATTGGGCAGGACTGATCGCGCTGCACCACAGCTCGCTCTCTCGAGACACCCGTGACTGGGTCGAGCGTGCGCTCAAGGACGGTCAGCTCAAAGCGGTGGTCTGCACGTCCAGCCTGGATTTGGGGGTGGACTTCCTGCCGGTGGAACGGGTGCTGCAAATCGGCTCGGCCAAAGGCGTAGCGCGGCTGATGCAGCGGGCGGGGCGCTCCGGTCATGCGCCGGGGCGAGTGTCCCGCGTAACGCTGGTGCCGACCCACAGCCTTGAATTGATTGAGGCTGCCGCCGCCCAGGACGCGGTGGCACAACGTCGGATCGAGCCGCGTCGATCTCCGCAAAAATCTCTGGACGTGCTGGTGCAGCACTTGGTCAGCATGGCGCTGGGCGGCGGTTTTTTGCCTGACGAGTTGTACGAAGAAGTACGCGGTGCCTGGGCCTATCGCGACCTAAGCCCGGCCGACTGGGTGTGGGCGCTGGCTTTCGTACGCCATGGCGGGCTTTCTCTGACGGCCTACCCGGATTATCGCCGGGCCGAACCTGATGAACATGGGGTGTGGCGTGTCCCCGATGCACGATTGGCGCGCCGGCACCGCATGAGCATCGGCACGATCGTCAGCGATGCGAGCATCCAGTTGAAATTCTGGAGCAAGGGTGGCGGTGGCAAGCAGTTGGGCAGTGTTGAAGAAGGGTTCATCGCACGACTCAAACCTGGCGACGGATTTCTGTTTGCTGGTCGGTTGCTGGAATTGGTGCGGGTTGAAAACATGACCGCCTACGTCAAGCGCAGCACGGTTAAAAAAGCCGCGGTGCCCCGCTGGAATGGTGGACGGATGCCACTGTCCAGCGAGTTGGCCAATGCCGTGGTCATGCGCTTCAGTCAGGCGGCACAAGGTGAGTTTGCCGGCCCGGAAATGAAGGCATTGCGCCCCTTACTGGACGTGCAGCAACGCTGGTCTGCGTTGCCGACCGAGACCAGCCTGCTGGCAGAAGCGTTGAAATCCCGCGAAGGCTGGCACCTTTTCCTCTACCCCTTCGCGGGGCGTCAGGTTCACTTGGGGCTGGCGAGTTTGCTGGCGTGGCGGGTCAGTCAACGATTGCCGGTGACATTTTCAATAGCGGTCAATGATTACGGACTGGAACTGCTCAGCGCCACTTATGTGGATTGGTCTGAACACCTGAATCGCGATCTGTTGACGCCTGAGCGTTTGCTGGCTGATGTACTCGCCAGCCTGAATGCCGGCGAATTGGCCTTGCGCCGTTTCCGTGAAATCGCGCGCATTGCCGGGCTGGTGTTCGCAGGTTATCCGGGCGCCCCCAAAAGCACTCGCCAGGTCCAGGCGTCGAGCGGGCTGTTTTTCGAGGTGTTTAAACAGTACGACGCCGACAATCTCCTGCTGGCCCAGGCCGGGGAAGAGGTACTAAGGGAGGAGTTGGATGTTGATCGCCTGGAGCAAACCCTGGAACGAATCAGTGCGCTGAGGCTCGATCTGCACCACATCAAGCGTCCCACGCCACTCGGATTTCCATTGTTGGTTGAGCGCATGCGCGAAAGCATGAGTTCGGAAAAGCTCTCAGACCGTATCCGGCGCATGGTCGGCGATCTGGAGAAAGTCGCGCAAACAGGGAAAGCCTGATGAGCACGCCTTATCCCGTTCGACTCGCTGGTGAAGACCTTTGGCTGCTGCCGGAAAAGGCGATTTACTGGCCCGCGCAACAAGCGCTGTTGATTGCAGATGTGCATTTCGGCAAGGCCGCGGCTTATCGGAGCCTTGGGCAACCCGTCCCTCAAGGCACCACGTCGCAGAACATTGCTGTGCTGGACCAATTGCTGGCCGCCCTGCCCTGTCGTCAGCTGATCTTTCTTGGGGACTTTCTCCATGGACCCGGCTCACATGCCAGCGCCACGCTAGAGGCCCTGGCGCAATGGCGCAGGCGGCACATCGACCTGCCCATGACGCTGATCCGGGGCAATCACGACAAGCGTGCCGGCGATCCTCCGGAGTCGTTGAACATCAGGGTGGTGCCAGAACCACTGTTGCTGGGGCCGTTTGCACTACAACATGAGCCGACGCCGCATCCAGACAGACACGTGTTGGCGGGCCACGTACATCCCGTCTATCGGCTGAACGGTCGAGGTCGGCAGCGTTTACGGTTGGCGTGTTTCAGGCTCGGCGAAGCCATCAGCTTGCTGCCGGCGTTTGGCGCGTTTACAGGGGGCTATCAGGTCGAGCGAGATGACAGTTGCAGAATATTCGTCATTGGCGATAACGACATATGGCCGGTGAACCCGAACCTGTAGGAGCAATACTTGCTCTCGATAGCGTTTCCCCAGTCAACATCTTCGTCGATTGAAAAACCGCCATCGCGAGCAAGCTTTGCTCCTACACACCCTTTTTTTGCGCGTGTCATCAAGCGACAGGCGCGGGTGGCGGCTCATCCGGCAAGGTAGGCTCGCCAGGTTCGGTGGGTTGTTCATTCGGGGTATCAGGATCAGGCTGACCGGGGATGCCCCCTGCCATGCTGATTGGCGGGTGTGCCAACAAGGACCAGGCCAACACGCCAACCTGATTGGGCTCAAGCCTTGCCAGTTCGGCACTTATTCGCGGATCGATCTTCATTAGAGCACTCCTGAGCAATGGCCCGGTCCGCTGTGCGCGAACCGGGCAGTACACCCAATAGAGTGTCTACCCGCTCAAGAATTCCCACTGCCCGTCAGATCAATGACTCAAGTGCGAGGCAAGGTGACGCCGAGTTGGCCCTGGTACTTGCCGCCACGGTCCTTGTAGGACACTTCGCACTCTTCGTCGGATTCGAAGAACAGCATCTGTGCGACACCTTCGTTGGCGTAGATTTTCGCCGGCAACGTGGTGGTGTTGGAGAACTCCAGGGTCACGTGACCTTCCCACTCAGGCTCGAGCGGCGTTACGTTGACGATAATGCCGCAACGGGCATAGGTGCTTTTACCCAGGCAGATGGTCAGCACATTGCGCGGAATGCGAAAGAACTCCACGGTGCGAGCCAGGGCGAACGAGTTCGGCGGAATGATGCAGACATCGCTCTTGACGTCGACAAAGCTCTTCTCATCGAAGTTTTTCGGATCGACGGTTGCCGAATTGATGTTGGTGAACACTTTGAATTCATCGGCACAACGGACGTCGTAGCCGTAGCTCGACACACCATAGGAGATCACTCGGTCGGCGCCCTCTCCGCGCACCTGGCGCTCGACGAAAGGATCGATCATGCCGTGCTCTTGCGCCATGCGGCGAATCCACTTGTCCGATTTGATGCTCATGGCGGTTGTCCTGAATAGCGAGGTGGAAAAAATCTGTCCGGCATCTTACCGGGCGCGCGCCGCCTGTTCAAAGTTCGCTGTACAATTCTCGGCCTTCCCCCCGTTTTCCGGGACCTTGACGATAATTCGCTGCACCGTCAGTCACGAAAACAGAGAAACCTTCGCAAGAAGCATTGGCACGTTCCGGAAAAAGGGTTAAGGTGGCGCCACTGTGCTGCTTGTGTCACTGAGAATCTCTACACGATATGTTGAATTTCGATCCAACCATCTACAAGAATTTTTCCTGCTCTTTGCACTCAGTCTCGGCCAGGGTTCTTCCTGCGTCGCAGTTATCTTTGTTCAAGGAGTTACACCATGTCTAATCGCCAAACCGGTACCGTTAAGTGGTTCAACGATGAAAAAGGCTTCGGCTTCATCACTCCACAATCCGGTGACGACCTGTTCGTTCACTTCAAAGCTATCCAATCCGACGGCTTCAAAAGCCTGAAAGAAGGCCAACAGGTTTCTTTCATCGCTACCCGCGGTCAGAAAGGCATGCAAGCTGAAGAAGTTCAAGTTATCTAACTTGTACTTGCTTTAGTAAAAGGCCCCGCCCTCAAAAGCGGGGCTTTTTTGTGCCTGTGTGTTTTTGCCGGGTACAAAAAGATCGCAGCCTGCTACAGCCCCAACAAATGGAATTCGATTCCCTGTGGGAGCTGCCCCAGACTGCGATCTTTTGACCTTTTAGCGATTTACCAGGCGACGCCAAACCCTGCGGTGTAACGGGTCTTGCTCAGGTCAGCCTCATCGCTACCGGAAATAATGTCTCGCTCAGCCTTCAGGTTAAGCGATGCCCAGTCGGTCACTTTGTAGCGCAACCCGACTTCGGCATCCAGCGCGTAATCCGCTACGCCGCTCAGCGGCTTGCCCACCTCGCCGTTTGTGAAGAACTCCACTTTCTTGCCGATCAGGTAGCGGTTGTAGTCCCACTTCATCGCCAGGGAGTAGAAGTTCTCTTTGCCACCGTCGGAGTATTCATAATCCGTGCGGTTGACCAGCGACCCCAGAGAGAATGCGCCCAACTCATCATCCCAGAACTGGTAACCAGGGCCTGTACCGACTGTACGCTGGCGGGCAAGGTCTTCAACCTTGTCACGCTTGTAGACCAGGCGACCCTGCCAGAACCATTTTTCGGTCAGGAAGCGGTCGAGGGAGTACTCACCACGCCAGTTGTCAGTCGTGACGACATCATCCTGAAATTCCCGGTTGTACTCGCCTTCTGCCGTGTGACGCCACCGGCCATGGCGAGCAGTGGTCTTGAAGTCTACGTCGTAGTCATCGGTGTCTTTCTCTGCTCGCTGATAGTCCAGCGCCAAGTCGACATTCCCCTTCCACACCAGGTCTTCGACCACCGGTTTGGGCTTGAGGATCTGCTGGATGCTGGCCAGCTCGACGGTTTTTGGAGCCTCGCCATTGGCCAGTATCACCTTGCCTTCGTCCGCCGCGTGCAGGGACTTGGCCCTTTCGCCGGTGTAAGCGTCCTGTTTGACCAGCAACTCCTGGTCGCTTTCCAACGTTTTGACCTGTTTCCAGTCAATCGGAATAGCACCAGCGTACTCCGTCTGAATCAATAGCTTGCCGCCATCGAACAGGGTGATTTTGCCGCTCAGCTTGTCACCGTTCTTTAACCATACGGTGTCGGCGAGCAAGGGTGTGGATGCACTGAAGACAGCGAGGCACAGCAGGGTTCTGGACACCATAAGCAAATACAGGCTCAAGTTTGCGAAAAAAAGTCGGCATTATCCTTACGAATAAGACCCTAGCAAGGACTGACCCGACTATTTCTATTGAGTTCATTTCTCAACTGGCAATTCAGGACTTACTCTAAAGGCAGGAATGCGACCCTTCTTCAGGAACTGCGCACGTGACAGACCCGACCACTGAAATTGAAAGCGCCGCACAAATCAGACGTACGGCCCTCTACCTGACGTTGGCTCAAGTGCCCGAAGGCAAAGTCGTCAGCTATGGTCAACTGGCGGAACTGGCTGGACTCGGTCGTGCTGCCCGCTATGTCGGACGCACACTGAGCCAACTGCCCGGTGACACCAAACTGCCATGGCACCGGGTCCTCGGTTCTGGTGGGCGGATCAGCCTGCCTGTGGGCAGCGCTTCCGGGGATGAACAGCGTGCTCGATTGCGCGAGGAAGGCATCAGTATCCTGAATAATCGTGTTGATATTCAGCGCCATGGCTGGCGTCCGGTAGAGCACAGCGGTTAGAGTGCGCGCTTTGTTTCCGTAATCTTGAGGCAGACTCCAGCCCATGCCCCGTAAAACCTGGCGCGCCGCGCTCGCCGCCTATGCCAGCCCTTCAACACTCGTGCTGTTGCTGCTGGGTTTCGCCGCCGGCCTGCCGTACATGCTGGTGTTTTCAACACTTTCCGTCTGGTTGCGTGAAGCCGGTGTGGCTCGCGAAACCATCGGCTATGCAAGCCTGATCGGTCTGGCCTACGCCTTTAAATGGGTCTGGTCACCGTTGCTGGATCAATGGCGCCTGCCATTTCTCGGCAAACTCGGTCGTCGACGCTCCTGGCTGGTGCTTTCACAAGCCCTGGTGATCCTCGGTTTGGTCGGGATGGGTTTCTGCGACCCGCAAAAACACTTGTCCTGGTTGATCGCAATCGCGGTCATCGTAGCCTTCGCCTCGGCCACGCAAGACATCGCGGTCGATGCCTATCGGCTGGAAATCGCCGAAGACAGTCGCCAGGCAGCACTGGCCGCTGCCTACATGTCCGGCTATCGAATCGCCGCACTGCTGGCCACCGCTGGCGCGCTGTTCTTTGCAGAAGGCTTCGGCTCCACCGGCTTCAATTATCAACATTCGGCCTGGGCCGGCACGTATGTGTTGTTCGGCGCCCTGATGATTCCAGCGCTGTTGACCACCCTGTTCATGCGCGAGCCTCCGGTGCCCCTGCGCACTCAACTTCAAGCCGGGCGTTACAGCTTTGCGCATCAATTGATGTCCGTGTTTGTGCTGATCGTGCTGCTGGTCTCCGTACCGGCCATGTTCACGCAGCTCTATAACACCGACTTCGCCAGCGTACTGTTCGAGGGCGTGAGCCTGCTGGACCTGCTGCTACAGGACCGCGCCTTCTTGCGTGCGATCCTTTACACCACGCTTACCTTGATGTGCTTGTCCGCCGTAGGCCGTCGCGGCCTCGCGCCGGTACTCACGCCGGTGAACGACTTCATTCTGCGTTACCGCTGGCAGGCGTTCCTGCTGCTTGGTCTGATCGCCACCTATCGAATGTCCGATACGGTAATGGGCGTCATGGCCAACGTGTTCTACATCGACCAGGGCTTCACCAAGGATCAGATCGCCAGCGTCAGCAAGATTTTCGGCCTGATCATGACGCTCGTCGGCGCCGGCATGGGTGGCCTGCTGATCGTTCGTTTCGGTATTTTGCCGATACTGCTCATCGGCGGCATTGCGTCGGCCGGCACGAACTTGTTGTTCCTGATGCTCGCCGACATGGGCGCCAACCTGAACATGCTGATCGCCACCATCTCCCTGGACAACTTCAGCTCGGGGCTGGCGACTTCAGCGTTTGTCGCCTACCTGTCGAGCCTCACCAACCTCAAGTTCTCGGCCACCCAGTACGCCTTGCTGAGCTCGATCATGCTGTTGTTACCGCGCCTGATTGGTGGCTACTCAGGGGTCATGGTGGAAAAGTTCGGTTATCACAATTTCTTCCTGATCACCGCCCTGCTAGGCGTTCCCACGCTTCTGCTGATCATCTTGCACTGGTACCAGGAAAGCCGTCGTGCGGGTCCGACGCCGACGCCGGATCCGATTCCTACGCAGGTAGCGGAAGAGTCCTAGGACGCTACCCGCAAAGTCTCGCAGGGGCGCAGTGATTCGCTCGCCCCTGCGACACCACCGACCGCACGCCTGTACGCCAGCGGATCTCGCCCGTACAATGCTCCGTCATTTCTCGTCATCAGCAACCGACAACGGCCAACCATGCGCACCAGTCAATTTTTGCTCGCCACACAGAAAGAAACGCCTTCCGACGCGGTCGTCATCAGCCACCAGCTGATGCTGCGCGCCGGCATGATCCGCAAACTCGCTTCGGGCCTGTACACCTGGCTGCCCATGGGCCTGCGAGTGATGCGCAAGGTTGAAGCCGTCGTTCGTGAAGAAATGAACGCCGCGGGCTCTCTCGAAGTGTTGATGCCGAGCACCCAACCGGCTGAGCTGTGGCAGGAATCCGGTCGCTGGGAAGAGTACGGCCCCGAGCTGCTGCGCTTCAAGGATCGTCACGGTCGCGATTTTTGCGCCGGCCCGACTCACGAAGAAGTGATCACCGACCTGATGCGCAACGAGTTGAGCAGCTACAAACAGCTGCCAATCAACCTGTATCAGATCCAGACCAAATTCCGTGATGAAATCCGCCCACGCTTCGGTTTGATGCGCGGCCGCGAGTTCATCATGAAGGACGCCTATTCGTTCCACGCTGACCAGCCTTCGCTGCAGGTCACCTACGATCGCATGCACCAGGCTTACTGCAACGTGTTCACTCGCCTGGGCTTGAAATTCCGCCCGGTTGAAGCTGACAACGGTTCCATCGGTGGCGCCGGCTCCCACGAATTCCACGTACTGGCCGAATCCGGCGAAGACGACATCGTCTTCAGCAACGGGTCCGACTACGCCGCGAACATCGAGAAAGCCGAAGCAGTGCCCCGCGAAACATCCCGCGCAGCACCGGCCGAAGAGCTGCGCCTGGTCGACACGCCGAACGCCAAGACCATCGCGCAACTGGTCGAAGGCTTCAACCTGCCGATCGAAAAAACCATCAAGACCCTGGTGGTTCACGCTGAAGAAGAAGGCAAGCTGATTGCCCTGATCATCCGCGGCGACCACGAGCTGAATGAAATCAAGGCGGCGAACCAGCCAGGCGTTGCCAGCCCGCTGGTCATGGCTTCCGAATCCGAACTGCGCGACGCCATTGGCGCCGGCGCCGGTTCGCTCGGCCCGTTGAACCTGCCACTGCCAATCATCATCGACCGCTCCGTCGAGCTGATGAGCGACTTCGGCATCGGTGCCAACATCGACGACAAGCATTACTTCGGCGTGAACTGGGAACGCGATCTGCCAGTTCCGACCGTTGCCGACCTGCGCAACGTCGTGGCGGGTGACCCTAGCCCGGACGGTAAAGGCACACTGGAAATCAAGCGCGGCATCGAAGTCGGGCACATCTTCCAGCTGGGCAACAAGTACAGCAAAGCGATGAAATGCGAAGTGCTGGGCGAGAACGGCAAGCCGGTCACCCTGGAAATGGGCTGCTACGGCATTGGCGTTTCCCGCGTGGTGGCTGCCGCCATCGAGCAGAACAATGACGCCAACGGGATCATCTGGAGCGACACGCTGGCGCCGTTCCAGGTTGCACTGGTCCCTCTGCGCTACGAAACCGAACAGGTTCGCGAAGCCACTGACAAGCTGTACGCAGAACTGACGGCTGCCGGCTTCGAAGTGCTGTTGGACGACCGTGACAAGAAAACCAGCCCGGGCATCAAGTTCGCGGACATGGAACTGATCGGTATTCCTCACCGGATCGTGGTCAGTGACCGCGGCCTCGCCGAAGGCAACCTGGAATACAAGAGCCGTACCGAGCCTGAAGCGCAAGCGCTGCCGGTTGCTGACGTGCTGTCCTTCCTCCAGGCCCGTATCCGCCGCTGACACCAGATAGAGAAGTCATGTTCAAGCGAAACACCTTAGGCCTCGGTGGTGCTGCCCTGTGCGGCACCCTGCTGGTCAGCGGCTGTGCCAATCACATGTCGCAACGCAGCGAGCACGAGGAACGTGTCGAGCGCAAATTGCTCGATCACAGCCTGCAGATCGATGTCGGCGAGCCCAAGGTGCTTGAGCTGCCACAACGTCGGGTGAAGATCCACGAGCAGAAAACGTTCGAAGTCACCGAATTTGAAGTGACGCGTCACTACGATCGCTACACCCCATACCAACCCTGGCGGGAGGCTTACGAAATTCCGCTGGGTGCGGTTGCGGTCGTGGCAGGCGTGGGTGCGAATGTCGTCAATGTGTTTGCTCTTGGCAACCTGCCGGACAGCGTGACCAAAGATTGGCTGAGTTACGGTTTCGCCGGGCTTAATCCGTTCATGAACGTGCAATCCCATGGTCGTGCGCAGCAAAACCTGGCGGGCATCGACGAAGTCCAGCAGGACAAGCGTACCGAGTACTCAAGCCTGCCTTGGAGCGAGCGTCCGGTGCAGGTCAAGGCTGGCAAGGAAACGTTTGAGCTGACCACCGACAAGAACGGTGTTTTACGCCTGAACCTGCTGGACAGCCCGTTCGCTGAACATGACATCAATCATCTGAGTCGGCTTCTGATCAGCGTCGAAGATGGCCAGGGCGATGTGCACACTGATCTGCCCCTCATGGTCAGCAGCTCTTTGCGTGGAAAGTTGCTGGAAGCTCACGGGCTGATTTACGACGATCTCGAAGACGACGAAGTGAGCCAGTGGGTCCACCGGGTCAAGCGCCTGTCGGAGCTGGGCCTGGAAGAGGAAGCCAGTGAACTGGAACAGAGCCTGATCGAATTGACGCGCAACGACCCTGAACTGCAGACCGAATTCCTCAAGTCACTGACCAAGGATGCCGGGCGCCTGGTGGCGGATCCGGGACCGAATTAAACCGCTTAAAGATCGTCCGAACGCGGCCCGAGCCTGCGGCAGCTCCTACAGAAGAACGCATTCTCGTGTAGGAGCTGCCGCAGGCTCGGGCCGCGTTCGGACGATCTTTTGATCTTAAGACCTCAACGCTCAAACAACTCCATCTGCTCGAACCCGCCTCGCAAATCCTCCAGCCTGACCCCTATCCCCAGCAATCGCACCGGCTTCGCGCCGCGGTTGAATGCCTGGGTCAGCAACAACTGATAACTCCCAAGATCCCGCCCTGCCCCGGCCTGCTCCAGCGTGGTCTGGGTGAAATCATGAAACTTCACTTTGACGAAAGGCTTGCCCGGCCGGTAACTGCTGTCGATCCGTGACATGCGGTTACTCAACGTTTCGAGCAACTCGGGCAACTTGTCCAGGCAACTCACCAGATCCGGCAGATCCACGTCATAGGTGTTCTCGACACTGATTGACTGGCGACGACTGTCGTTGTGCACCAGTCGATCATCAATCCCACGCGCCAGACTCCACAGTCGTTCCCCGAAGCTGCCGAACTCGCGCACCAGCGCCAACTTGTCCCAGTCGCGCAAATGCGAGCAGTCGACGATGCCCAGCCTGCCCAGCTTGTCCGCGGTCACCTTGCCGACCCCGTGCAGCTTGCTGACCGGCAAACCACTGACGAAGTCCTCCACCTGATCCGGCGTGATGACGAACAAACCGTTGGGTTTCTTCCAGTCGCTGGCGATCTTGGCCAGGAACTTGTTCGGCGCCACGCCAGCCGAGACCGTGATGTGCAGCTGATTGGAGACACGCCGACGGATTTCCTGGGCGATACGCGTCGCACTGCCGCCGAAATGCGCACTGTCCGACACATCAAGGTAAGCCTCATCAAGGGACAGCGGCTCGATCAGGTCCGTGTAATCGCGAAAGATCGTATGGATTTCCTTGGACGCTTCTCTATAGGCGTCCATACGCGGCTTGACGATCGTCAGGTCTGGGCACAGTTTCATCGCGTGCCCGGACGACATGGCCGAGCGCACGCCATACGCCCGCGCTTCGTAGTTGCAGGTGGCGATCACCCCGCGCCGATCCGCCGAACCACCCACGGCCAAGGGTTTTCCGGCCAGCTTCGGTTCGTCACGCATCTCGATGGCGGCATAGAAGCAATCACAATCGACGTGGATGATTTTTCGCTGGGTCATATAAAGGTGGTGAGGAGTATCGGCGAGTCGGATCGGCAGTATCTCACTCACACCTGTATATAGCACCAGTGGTCAGAATCTTCTTTTTTACGCGTAGGAAAAAAGATGAATTTGTTTTTTCAATCGAAAACCATCCGTCAATAGAGCTGAAAGCCTTGTAGCGCCTGACCTGCAGGCCTTTTTACAGCACTCTTTTTGAGCTAAGCGATTGAACCACCACAGGTTTTCTCGGATTTCATGGTTGACACACCTGCGATCCTCTGTAGAATGCCGACACACAGACGCGGGATGGAGCAGTCTGGTAGCTCGTCGGGCTCATAACCCGAAGGTCGTCGGTTCAAATCCGGCTCCCGCAACCAAACATCAAAAAAGGCTACTCGAAAGAGTGGCCTTTTTTGTGGGCGCTTGTTTTGTACGCCTAAGCGCGACATTAAGCAGCTAGGCAAATAACAGGCACTGAAGAGAAATCGTTCCGATTCCGAAACTTATGTCTCCAAGACAACCACTCCGCCGCTCATTTACGCTTATTTGGCTTCTTTCTGGATTAACGGTTGACACCCCGGCGTATCTCTATAGAATGCCGCCACACAGACGCGGGATGGAGCAGTCTGGTAGCTCGTCGGGCTCATAACCCGAAGGTCGTCGGTTCAAATCCGGCTCCCGCAACCAAACATCAAAAAAGGCTACTCGAAAGAGTGGCCTTTTTTGTGTCTGTTGAAAAAGTCCTTTCGCAACAATGATCTGTCATCGTGAAGGTGAGCCGTTAGTGGTCACTCCGTGCCGAGTTCAGACTATGCTCATCCCAGGCAGCCCCCCTCTTCGCCTGATGATGCGCCTTCACCCGATGACGGTGAGAGGCGTTAATATTTGTAATTATTTTTTTCTACAGGGATTGGTAACTTGGCTGGATACCCCCATCCTGTCGCGCACAATCCAAGAGGTGATTGATGCGCGCCAACTCGTCTGATCCACAAGACACCGTTACAGCCACACAACCGATCAAAGCAGAGCGTCTGCGCCTGCTGGATCTGGTCAGCAAATATCGCCAGCCTATCGGCCTGGCGGTGACGGTGCTGCTGTTTGCTATCGCGCTGATTGCCTGTCGCCATCTGTTGAGCGAACTCGACCTCTACGCCCTGCATGACTCGATTCTCGAAGTTCCGAAGCCCGCGCTACTCGGTGCACTCGCAGCCACCGTGGTCGGCTTCATCATATTGCTGGGTTATGAGTGGTCGGCCAGTCGCTATGCCGGTGTGACACTGGCGCCTCGAATCCTGGCACTGGGCGGATTCACTGCGTTCGCGATCGGCAATGCGATCGGCTTGTCGATGCTATCGGGAGGCTCGGTTCGTTACCGTCTATATGCACGGCATGGCCTGGGGGCCTCCGAAGTCGCGCATATGACGCTGTTCGCCAGCCTCTCGCTAGGTTGCGCGCTGCCGCCACTGGCAGCGCTGGCGACGCTCAGCGACCTGCCAGCAGCCTCTGCGGCCCTTGGGCTGTCCGAAATGTTACTCGGAGCGGTGGCAGCCGCTGTGCTGTTGCTCTTCAGCGTATTGGCCATAGGCATCTACCGCCGCCGCCTTCCGGATCAACCTTACAAGGACAACTTGCTGGTCAGGGTTGGACGCCGCACCTTGCGCCTGCCAGGCCGTCGCCTGACCTTCCTGCAACTGATCATCACGGCCCTGGACGTCGCAGCTGCCGCAACCGTTCTCTATTTGCTACTGCCCGAAGCTCCACCTTTCGGGGCGTTCCTGCTGGTCTACTTGTTGGCGCTGGCGGCCGGTGTGCTCAGCCATGTACCCGGCGGCGTCGGCGTATTCGAAGCGATCCTGCTGGCAGCCTTCGCCGATAAGCTCGGAGCCGCGCCGCTGGCGGCCGCACTTCTGCTCTATCGGTTGATTTACGTCATCCTTCCCTTGCTGGTGGCCTGCCTATTCCTGTTGATCAATGAAGGACAGCGCCTGTTCCAATCCCGTCAATCCCTGCGCGTCGCGTCCGGTTTGGCCGCCCCGATTCTGGCGGTACTGGTGTTCCTGTCGGGCGTGGTGCTGTTGTTTTCCGGCGTGACGCCTGAGATCGACACCCGCCTGGAGCACATCGGTTTTCTGATTCCTCATCGCCTGGTCGACGCCTCGCACTTCGGCGCCAGCCTGATTGGCGTGCTCTGCCTGTTGCTGGCTCAAGGCCTGCGCCGCCGTCTCTCTGCGGCGTGGATGCTCACGACCATCTTGTTGCTGGTGGGCGCCCTGCTCTCCCTGCTCAAAGGGTTCGACTGGGAAGAAGCCTGCCTGCTGACGCTGACCGCCAGCCTGCTGGGGGTTTTCCGTCGCTCGTTCTATCGCGCGAGTCGACTGACGGAATTACCGTTCTCGCCGCTGTACCTGGTCGCCAGCGTTTGCGTGCTCGCAGCGTCGATCTGGCTGTTGCTGTTTGCCTATCAGGATGTTCCCTACAGCCATCAACTGTGGTGGCAGTTCACCCTCGACGCCGACGCACCTAGGGGCCTGCGCTCGCTGCTCGGCGCCGCTGTGTTGCTGGTGGTGGTCTCCCTGACCTGGCTGCTGCGCACCGCGCGCCCCGTGATCCACCTGCCAACACAGGACGAACTGGACAGGGCCATAAAGATCCTCATGGCCTCCTCCCAGCCGGATGGTGGTCTCGCGCTGACCGGTGACAAAGCGCTGCTGTTCCATCCCGACGACCAGGCCTTTTTGATGTACGCCCGTCGTGGACGCAGCCTGGTGGCGTTGTACGACCCGATCGGACCGACCCAGCAACGGGCCGAGATGATCTGGCAGTTCCGTGACCTGTGCGACATCCATCACGCCCGGCCCGTCTTCTATCAAGTGCGCGCCGAGAATCTGCCGTACTACATGGACATCGGGCTGACCGCGATCAAACTGGGCGAAGAAGCCCGGGTCGATCTGCATCGCTTTGACCTTGAAGCCAAGGGCAAAGAGATGAAGGACCTGCGTTACACCTGGAACCGCGGCACGCGCGACGGTCTGTCGCTGGAGATCTTCGAGCCGGGACAGGCGCCTATGGACGAGCTCAAGGTGATTTCCGATGCCTGGCTGACCGGCAAGAACGTGCGCGAGAAAGGCTTCTCCCTTGGCCGTTTCAGCGATGACTACCTCAAACATTTCCGCGTAGCCGTCATTCGTTTCGAAGGACGCCCAGTGGCGTTTGCCAACTTGCTCGAGACTTTCGGCCACGACCTGGCGAGCCTCGACCTGATGCGGGCGCACCCGGACGCCCCGAAGCTGACCATGGAATTCATGATGGTCGGTCTGATTCAACATTATAAAAATCATGGATACGCGCGCTTCAGCCTGGGCATGGTGCCGTTGTCGGGGTTGCAACCCCGTCGTGGCGCACCACTGACTCAGCGTCTGGGCTCGATGGTTTTCCGCCGTGGTGAGCAGCTTTACAACTTCCAAGGTTTGCGCCGCTTCAAAGACAAATTCCAGCCTGACTGGGAACCCCGCTATATGGCCGTGCCCGCCGGACTCGATCCGCTGGTAGCCCTGGCCGACACTGCTGCCCTGATTGCGGGCGGCTTGACTGGATTGGTGAAACGCTGATGATTCAACGCTCCCTGCGGTATGTACTGGCCACACTGGTAGTGCTGGCCCTGATTCTCGGTGGCGGTTACTGGTACCTCAAACGCCCGGCACCGGCACCGACCCTCGAACGGCTGACACCGGCCGATGGCACCGTCATGACCCGTGTCATCCCGGGCACCACGCCGGCGGCTCAGGTGCTGGTGGCGGTGAACGACGATCAGAAACTCAGCGACCAACAACTGATGACCCTGAGTCGTTCGGCCTCGGCGCAAATTGTTCAAGTGATTCTGCCCAAGGAGTGTCTGCTGCAAAGTCGCGCACTCCAAACGGGCCTGCGGGAATTGAAAGGCCCGGCGACCCTGGTCAGCGGCATTGGCCCCGGCGCCGTACTGGCGTGGCGCTGGTTGTCCGAGCAGAAGGATGACAAAGCCCAGGCAGTGTCAGTCGACCTGGCGCTGGAAAAGCCCGGCTGCACCCACCTGCTGCCGAAAAGCGCCGCCCACGGCCACTGGCTGGTGGCCTGGAACGATAACCCGGACGACGCCAGCGCAGGCTTCGTGCGCGATCAACCCAACGCCGAAACCAGCATCAGCGACTACGACATCAACCTGCCGCAAGTGCTGAACAACGAACTTCGCAAAATCCTGGTCGGTGGCGACAAGGCCGCCGGTGGCTTGCAGATCCCGGTGGTGGAAGTACCGGCGGGGCAAGCCAAGGACACCGTCACCCTGTTCCTTTCCGGCGATGGCGGCTGGCGCGACCTCGACCGCGATGTAGCAGGCGAGATGGCAAAGATCGGCTATCCGGTCGTCGGCATCGATACCCTGCGCTATTACTGGCAGCACAAGAGCCCTGAGCAAAGTGCGCTGGATCTGGCCGAGCTGATGCAACACTACCGGCAGAAATGGGGCACCAAGCGCTTCATCCTGACCGGTTACTCCTTCGGCGCCGACGTACTGCCGGCGATCTACAATCGCCTGGAGCCATCAGAACAACAGCGCGTCGACGCAATCATTCTGCTGGCGTTCGCCCGCACCGGCAGCTTCGAAATCGAAGTCGAAGGCTGGCTGGGCAACGCCGGCAAAGAAGCCGCCACCGGCCCGGAAATGGCCAAGTTGCCACCGGAAAAAGTGGTGTGCATCTACGGTGAAGAGGAAGCCGACGAAAGCGGCTGCACCGACAAAACCGCAGTGGGCGAAGCGATGAAACTGCCCGGCGGCCACCACTTCGACGAGAACTACCCGAAACTGGCGCAGCGGTTGGTGGACGTGATCGAGAAGCGACAAGCCAAGGATGAGACGGCTCAGGAGTGATCTGAAACTCGCCGACAAAAAAGCCCTCGCAGCCTATGGTTGCGGGGGCTTTTGGGTTAGATACAACGCTCTGCTGCTGCGTAAACTTCTTCGTCACGTCGAGCACCAACGGCAACGATCAATACCTGAATCGCCTTGCCATCTACTCGATAAACAATGCGCGTGTCGCCTGTTCGGAACCGCTTACAGCCTGCAAAACTGGCCCTTTGGGGCTTGCCGCATAGCTAGACACACCAAGTGTCCACATTCCATAAAACATGGATACTTGCGCCGTTGGAAATAACGAGCCGTCAAGGATTTTCAAGATTTGTCAGATTTCTCTTGGAGGCAGGACTTTTGTCTGCCGATTTTCCAAATAGATAATGTTCACTCCGGTTTCATTCGTCAGCGGGAACCAACATCAGCGACTTGCAGTGTGAATGCCTTGGAGCTGCTGCCATCATCGCGGGCAAGCCCGCTCCCACAGGGTCCTTCGCTGGGTCCAGGCTAGACGCCCAGGCACAAAAAAGCCCCCGCTGCCGCACTGGCAACGGGGGCTTTTTGATGTGGCGGACCTACATCTCGACCTGCGTCCCCAATTCAATCACCCGGTTCAGCGGCAGATTGAAGAAGCGCAAGTTGCCGTTAGCGTTCTGCAACATGAAGGCGAACAGCGCCTCACGCCAGCGCGCCATGCCTTCAAGCTTGGAGGCGATGACGGTCTCGCGGCTGAGGAAATAGGTGGTGCGCATCGGGCTGAAGTCCAGATCATCGAGGTGACACAACTTCAGCGCTTGCGGCACGTCCGGCTCGTCGACGAAGCCGAAATGCAGGATCACCCGGAAGAACCCTTCGCCGTAGGAATCGACCTCGAAGCGCCGGGTCGGCGGTACCCGCGGGATGTCTTCGTACACCACGGTCAGCAACACCACTTGCTCGTGCAGCACCTGGTTATGCAACAGGTTATGCAACAGTGCGTGTGGCACGGCGTCCGGCCGTGCGGTCAGGAACACGGCGGTGCCCTGCACGCGATGCGGCGGTTGGACGCGAATACTGCTGATGAAGATCGGCAGCGGCAATCCGCCTTCATCCAGCCGCTCGACCAGCAGTTGCTTGCCGCGCTTCCAGGTGGTCATCAGCACAAACAACGCGATACCGGCGATGACCGGGAATGCACCGCCCTGAACGATTTTCGGCACGTTGGCAGCGAAGTACAGACCGTCCACCAAGAGGAAACCGAGCAACACCGGCACGGCGAGGATCGGTGGCCATTTCCACAGCAGCAGCATCACGGCCGATACTAGAATGGTGGTCATCAGCATTGTGCCCGTCACCGCCACGCCATAGGCCGAGGCCAGGGCTCCGGAGGATTCGAAACCGAGCACCAACAGAATCACGCCGACCATCAGCGCCCAGTTAACCGCGCCGATGTAGATCTGGCCTTGTTCGGCGCTGGACGTGTGGCGGATGTGCATGCGCGGAATGTAGCCGAGCTGGATCGCCTGACGAGTCAAGGAGAACGCACCGGAAATCACCGCCTGAGAGGCGATTACCGTGGCCATGGTCGACAACCCCACCAACGGAATCAACGCCCAGCTCGGAGCCAACAGGTAGAACGGGTTGCGTGCAGCTTCTGGATCACCGAGCAGCAACGCACCCTGGCCGAAGTAGTTCAGCACCAGCGCCGGCAGCACCAGGATGAACCAGGCACGGGCAATCGGCTTGCGACCAAAGTGGCCCATGTCGGCGTACAGCGCTTCAGCACCGGTCAACGCCAGCACCACCGCACCGAGGATCGCCACACCCATGCCCGGGTGAACGATGAAGAAGCGCACGCCCCATACAGGGTTCATCGCCTTCAAGACTTCCGGGTGTTGCATGATGCCGTAGACGCCGAGCGCCCCGAGCACCACAAACCAGGTCACCATGATCGGCCCGAAAAGAATGCCGATCCGCGCAGTGCCATGACTTTGAATCAGGAACAGTGCCACCAGCACGATCAGCGACAGCGGCACCACCCAATGGTCGATGCCATCGAATGCCAACCCCAGGCCTTCAATCGCAGAAAGGACCGAAATGGCCGGTGTGATCATGCTGTCACCGTAGAACAGCGCTGCACCGATCAGCCCGCACACCACCAGCAAGCTGCGCAACTTCGGGTGCCCCGCCGCTGCCCGCCGGGCCAGCGCCGTCAAGGCCATGATCCCGCCTTCGCCCTGGTTGTCGGCACGCAAGACAAACATCATGTACTTGATCGAGACGACCCAGATCAGGGACCAGAAGATCAACGCCAGGATGCCCAACACACCGTCATGGTTGACCGGTACGCCATAGGCACCGGAAAACACTTCTTTGAGGGTATACAACGGGCTCGTGCCGATATCGCCATAAACCACCCCGACTGCCGCGACCAGCATGCCTATCGGCTTTGCTACCGAATGCTCGGCACCTGCCGCCTGACTACTTGCCTGACCCATCTACCACTCCTACTACCCAGACCGGGCTTCTTTGGAAGAAGCACTATGCTTTGCCACGCAGCATGCGCTGATTTACTTACGGTTACAGACGTTTTATTGACTATAAAAATTCGGTAAAGCGTAACGGCGCGAAGCATAGCGCAGCACTCGTCGTATTTCCCTCCATAAAGCTGGTCAAGTGCGCCCGCCATCGCTAGAATTGCGCACTTTTTGATCAGAGGCGCGATAAAGCGCCCGTCAGTCGCCTTGCCGTTCCCGGCTGGAGGCGTCACAAATACCGAGGTTAGACATGTCCACCACTCCTGCGCCGGCCAATCCAAAGGTTGGCTTCGTATCCCTGGGTTGCCCCAAAGCACTGGTCGATTCCGAGCGCATCCTTACCCAGCTGCGCATGGAAGGTTATGACGTTGTGTCCACTTATCAGGACGCCGACGTCGTGGTGGTCAACACCTGCGGTTTCATCGACTCGGCCAAGGCTGAATCCCTGGAAGTGATCGGTGAAGCGATCAAGGAAAACGGCAAGGTCATCGTGACCGGCTGCATGGGTGTCGAAGAAGGCGCCATCCGCAACGTGCACCCAAGCGTGCTGGCCGTTACCGGTCCGCAGCAGTACGAGCAGGTGGTCAATGCCGTGCACGACGCCGTGCCACCGCGCCAGGATCACAACCCGCTGATCGACCTGGTGCCACCTCAAGGCATCAAGCTGACCCCGCGCCACTACGCCTACCTGAAGATTTCCGAAGGCTGCAACCACAGCTGCAGCTTCTGCATCATCCCGTCAATGCGCGGCAAACTGGTCAGCCGTCCGGTGGGTGATGTGCTCGACGAGGCCCAGCGTCTGGTCAAGGCCGGCGTCAAAGAGCTGCTGGTGATCTCCCAGGACACCAGTGCCTACGGCGTCGACGTGAAGTACCGAACCGGTTTCTGGAACGGCGCGCCGGTCAAGACCCGCATGACCGAACTGTGCGAGGCCCTCAGCACCCTCGGTGTCTGGGTGCGTCTGCACTACGTTTATCCGTACCCGCATGTGGACGAGCTGATCCCGTTGATGGCGGCCGGGAAGATCCTGCCGTATCTGGACATCCCGTTCCAGCACGCCAGCCCGAAAGTCCTGAAAGCCATGAAACGCCCGGCCTTCGAAGACAAGACCCTGGCGCGCATCAAGAACTGGCGCGAGATCTGCCCGGACCTGATCATCCGTTCGACCTTCATCGTCGGCTTCCCGGGCGAAACCGAGGAAGACTTCCAATACCTCCTGAACTGGCTGACCGAAGCCCAGCTCGATCGCGTTGGCTGCTTCCAGTACTCGCCGGTCGAAGGCGCACCGGCCAACTTGCTGGACGCGGCGATCGTGCCGGACGACGTCAAGCAAGACCGTTGGGACCGCTTCATGGCCCACCAGCAGGCCATCAGCTCGGCTCGCCTGCAAATGCGCGTTGGCCGTGAAATCGAAGTGCTGGTCGATGAAGTCGATGAGCAAGGCGCCGTGGGTCGCTGCTTCTTCGACGCCCCGGAAATCGACGGTAACGTGTTCATCGACAACGGCAGTAACCTCAAGCCGGGCGACAAGGTCTGGTGCAAAGTGACCGACGCCGACGAGTACGACTTGTGGGCTGAACAGATCTAAACGCAAAAAATATAAAAAGCCCTGCTTTCTTGACGAGATGCGGGGCTTTTTTACGTCTATCGTTTTGTAACGAAAGGATTCTTTTCATTCACTTCGCAAGGGGCATTGGGCCATGCGCCACCATTCGGTTATCCACACACCGAAACACAGTGATTACGATGAACTCGTGCAAGTCTGGGAAGCCTCGGTGCGAGCGACCCATGACTTTCTCCCGGACAGCTACATCGAACTGCTGAAGAACCTGGTGCTGACCCGCTATCTGGATGCGGTCATGCTGATCTGCACCACCGACTCACGCCAGCGCATCACCGGGTTCGCCGGTGTCGCGGCAGGCAAGATCGAAATGCTCTTTATCGACCCGGCGCACCGTGGCCAGGGTCTGGGAAAACAACTGCTGCACTATGCCATGGAACATCTGAATGCCGATGAACTGGACGTCAACGAACAGAATCCGCAGGCATTGGGGTTCTACTTCAAACAGGGCTTTGAGGTGATTGGTCGCTCAGAGCATGACGGCATGGGCCAGCCTTATCCCTTGTTGCATATGCGGCTGCGCCAGACGCAACAAATAACGCGAAATGGCTAATTAACCTTGAACACTGTGGGAGCTGGCTCGCCGGCGATAGCATCAACTCGGTCCAACAGACAACCGTGTCGCTTGCATCGCCGGCAAGCCAGCTCCCACATTAAAAGCACCTACAGTAAATGGAGCCGGGATTAACCGGCGCCCAGCAGGTACAATGCCCACCCCTTTTTTGTTACGGCCCTGTCATGACTGACCCGATTCGTCTCTCCAAACGCCTCATCGAACTCGTCGGCTGTTCCCGTCGGGAGGCTGAGCTGTTCATCGAGGGCGGCTGGGTCACCGTGGATGGCGAGGTCATTGACGAGCCACAGTTCAAGGTCGACACCCAGAAAGTCGAACTCGATCCAGAAGCCAAGGCCACCGCGCCAGAGCCGGTGACGATCTTGTTCAACGTTGCGGCAGGCATGGATGCGGAAACGGCCATGGCGACCATCAGCGCTGAAACCCTGAGCGAAGAACACCGCTTCAGCAAGCGGCCGCTCAAGGGTCACTTCCTGCGCCTGACCGCCAGTACCGATCTGCAGGCCAATGCCAGCGGTCTTCTGGTGTTCACCCAGGACTGGAAGATCCTGCGCAAGCTCACAGCGGACGCCGCCAAGATCGAGCAGGAGTATGTGGTCGAGGTGGAAGGCGAGATGGTCGCTCACGGCCTCAACCGCCTGAACCACGGCCTGACCTACAAGGGCAAGGAGCTGCCGGCGGTGAAAGCCAGCTGGCAGAACGAGAACCGCCTGCGTTTCGCCATGAAGAATCCACAACCGGGCGTGATCGCCCTGTTCTGCCAGGCCGTCGGCCTGAAGGTCGTCGCCATTCGTCGAATCCGTATTGGCGGCGTGTCCATCGGCAAAGTGCCCGTGGGGCAATGGCGCTACCTGTCCGGCAAAGAGAAGTTCTAAGACTTCTCTCGCCGCCACACATTTTCGGCGCCGCTGCTTATGCGGCGCCCACTGCTGAATATCAGGATTGCACACCATGATTCACAACGACGTACTGCGCAGCGTGCGCTACATGCTCGACATCAGCGACAAGAAAGTCATCGAGATCATCAAGCTCGGCGGCATGGACGTGTCCCTGGAAGACCTGTTGACCTATCTCGATAAGAAAGAGGAAGACGAAGAAGGCTTCGTACGCTGCCCGGACGAAGTCATGGCGCACTTCCTAGACGGGCTGGTGATCTTCAAGCGCGGCAAGGACGACAGCCGTCCACCGCAGCCGATCGAAGTGCCGGTCACCAACAACGTCATCCTGAAGAAACTGCGCGTAGCCTTCGAACTGAAGGAAGACGACATGCACGCCATCCTCAAGGCCGCCGAGTTCCCGGTGTCCAAGCCTGAGTTGAGCGCGCTGTTCCGCAAGTTCGGCCACACCAACTACCGTACCTGCGGTGACCAGTTGCTGCGCAATTTCCTCAAGGGCCTGACCCTGCGCGTTCGCCCGCAGTAATAGTCTGCCAACTGTAGGAGCGCACGCCGGCTCCTACAGAGGCGGTGGCGTTTCAGGGCTTAACCGAAATGCTTCCCCATTCCTCGCAAAAATAGTGGCTCCGCTTTCAGCGGCTGACGACTAGGGTGTATTGACCCTCAGCTCTCAGGACTCGCCATGCATCCCTACTTTTCCCTGCAAGGCCGCACCGCTCTGGTGACCGGTGGCACCCGCGGTATCGGCAAAATGATCGCCAAGGCTTATGTCGAAGCGGGTGCGACGGTGTACGTCTGCGCACGGGATGCCGAGGCGTGCCTGCAGACCGCCGAGGAATTAAGTGCCTTCGGCCAATGCCACGGGATGGCAGCCAATCTCGCCACCGAAGAAGGTGTTCTGCAGCTGGCGACGCGCCTGGGTGAGCACATCACTCACCTCGATATTCTGGTGAACAACGCAGGCACTACTTGGGGCGCACCGCTTGAGAGTTACCCCGTGAAGGGCTGGGAAAAGGTCATGCAGCTCAACGTGACCTCCGTGTTCAATTGCATTCAGCAGTTCCTGCCGCTCTTGAAAAAGGCCGGCTCAGCCGCGAACCCGGCGCGAATCATCAATATCGGTTCAGTCGCGGGGATCTCATCCTTTGGCGAGCAGGCCTATGCCTACGGCCCCAGTAAAGCGGCTTTGCATCAACTGTCGCGAATTTTGGCGCGGGAACTGGTGAGTCAGTACATCAACGTCAACGTCATCGCACCGGGACGCTTTCCGAGCAAGATGACGCAGCACATTGGCGATGACGAGCAGGCTCTGGCGCAAGACACGGCGTTGATTCCGATGAAGCGCTGGGGACGCGAGGAAGAGATGGCGGCGTTGGCTATCAGCCTGGCGAGTACAGCTGGGGCGTACATGACCGGGAATATTATTCCGTTGGATGGTGGGTTCAGTCTCTGAGATCAGCGATGGCGGGCTGACAGTCAGCCCCGATCCTGAGGTCGATCGGGTTATCATGCCCCCCCTCATCCCGCTTCGACCCTCATCATGACCTACAGCGTTTCCCCCATCGGCTTCGTGCGCTCCTGCTTCAAGGAAAAGTTCGCCATCCCGCGTCAGCCACAACTGGCCCCGGCCGCTCGCGGCGTGCTGGAACTGGTGGCACCGTTCGATCAGGGGGACGCCGTGCAGGGACTGGAGCAGGTCAGCCACGTCTGGCTGCTGTTCCTGTTCCATCGGGCGCTGGAAGAAAAACCCAGGCTGAAAGTCCGCCCGCCCCGTCTTGGCGGCAACAAGTCCATGGGCGTGTTCGCCACCCGCGCGACGCATCGGCCCAATGGCATCGGTCAATCCGTGGTGAAACTCGACAAGGTCGAAGCCAATCGACTGTTCATCTCCGGCATCGACCTGCTGGACGGCACACCGATTCTCGATATCAAACCGTACGTACCCTACGCCGACATCATCGACACAGCCTCCAACAGCATTGCCAGTGACGCCCCCCAATTGATTCCCGTGCAGTGGACGGACTCGGCACTGAAACAGGCTCACGGGCATGCTCAGCGGCTGGAAGAGCCATTGGTCCAGCTGGTTGAGCAATGTTTGGCGCAGGATCCACGGCCGGCGTATCAGACGCCTGTTCCTGAGCGGGAGTATGGCGCGCAGTTCTGGGATGTGGATGTGCGGTGGCATTACCCCGAATCAGGGATCATCCGCGTCCTGGAAGTCATTCCCGCCAAAGCCTGATCGCCAGAAACGAAAAAGCCCGCATGACCATCTCAGGCCATGCGGGCTTTTCTTTGCGCTACACATCTATTGTAGGAGCGAGCTTGCTCGCGAAAAACACCAAGTCAACGCATTCATTCTGGCTTCACGCGTCATCGTTCACGACCATCGCGAGCAAGCTCGCTCCTACAGGTGACCTAGGTCACTTCTCGACGAACGCGCGCTCGATCAGGTAATCACCCGGCTCGCGCATCCGCGGCGAGACTTTCAGGCCGAAGCTGTTCAACACTTCGCTGGTCTCATCAAGCATGCTCGGGCTGCCGCACAGCATGGCACGGTCGTCCTGCGGGTTGATCGGTGGCAGACCGATGTCGCTGAACAGCTTGCCGCTACGCATCAGGTCAGTCAGACGACCTTCGTTCTCGAACGGCTCACGGGTCACGGTTGGGTAGTAGATCAACTTGTCACGCAGTGCATCGCCGAAGAACTCGTTCTGCGGCAAGTGCTCGGTGATGAATTCGCGGTAAGCGACTTCGTTGACGTAACGCACGCCGTGGCACAGGATCACTTTTTCGAAACGCTCGTAGGTTTCCGGGTCCTGGATGACGCTCATGAAAGGCGCCAGACCGGTACCGGTGCTGAGCAGGTACAAGTGCTTGCCAGGCTTCAAGTCGTCCAGCACCAGCGTGCCCGTAGGCTTTTTGCTGATGATGATCTCGTCGCCTTCCTTCAGATGCTGCAACTGGGAAGTCAGCGGACCATCAGGCACCTTGATGCTGAAAAACTCGAGATGCTCTTCCCAGTTCGGGCTGGCAATCGAGTAAGCGCGCATAAGCGGGCGGCCATTGGGCTGTTGCAGGCCGATCATCACGAACTGACCGTTCTCGAAGCGCAGGCCCGGATCGCGGGTGCACTTGAAGCTGAACAGAGTGTCGTTCCAGTGATGAACACTGAGGACACGCTCGTGGTTCATGTTGCTCATGTACGGGGGACTCCTGGAGATTTTGCCTGCGCCGACGAGGTGCGCAATTGCATCGCATTCTAATCGCAGCGACAATATCTGTTAAATGGATTATTAAGATAAGGGTTATCGGTTATATCGATATGCGATTTACTCTCCGTCAACTTCAAGTATTCGTCGCTGTCGCCCAGCAGGAGAGCGTGTCCCGTGCTGCGGGCCTGCTTAACCTTTCGCAATCGGCGGCGAGCACCTCAATCACCGAGCTAGAGCGTCAGTGTAGCTGCCAGCTGTTCGACCGAGCCGGCAAACGGCTGAGCCTCAATGCCCTGGGTAAACAGCTATTGCCCCAAGCGGTGGCGCTGCTCGATCAGGCCAAAGAGATCGAAGACCTGCTTAATGGCAAGTCAGGTTTTGGCTCACTGGCAGTTGGCGCGACACTCACCATCGGTAATTACCTGGCAACTTTGCTGATCGGCAGCTTCATGCAGCGCCATCCGGAAAGCCAGGTGAAGCTGCACGTGCAGAACACTGCCAATATCGTGCAACAAGTCGCTCACTATGAAATTGATCTGGGTCTAATCGAAGGCGACTGCAGCCATCCGGACATCGAAGTGCAAAGCTGGGTCGAGGATGAGTTGGTGGTGTTTTGCGCACCGCAGCATCCCTTGGCCGTAAAAGGCACGGCGACCATGGAAGAACTGTCCCACGAGGCGTGGATTTTGCGCGAACAAGGCTCTGGCACGCGCCTGACCTTTGACCAAGCCATGCGCCATCATCGCAGCGCGCTGAACATTCGCCTGGAGCTTGAGCACACGGAGGCGATCAAACGCGCTGTGGAATCCGGTTTGGGGATTGGCTGTATTTCGCGGCTGGCGCTGCGCGATGCTTTCAGGCGTGGCAGCCTGGTACCGGTCGAAACACCGGACCTGGACCTGGCGCGGCAGTTCTATTTCATCTGGCACAAGCAGAAATACCAGACGTCAGCGATGCGCGAGTTTCTTGATCTGTGCCGCGCCTTCACCGCCGGGGTTCAGCGCAGCGACGAGATCGTCCTGCCCAACATCGCTTAAAGCAGAATGACTGCCCACACCAAAGCGATCATGGTCAACGCCACAAACTGAGCGGCGCTGCCCATGTCCTTGGCGTTCTTGGACAGCGGGTGCAATTCGAGGGAGATACGGTCAATGGCCGCTTCCACCGCGGAATTGAGCAGCTCGACAATCAGTGCCAGCAGGCACACGGCAATCAGCAGCGCCTGTTCGACGCGGCTCACGTTCAAGAAGAACGACAAGGGGATGAGCACGACGTTGAGCAACACGAGCTGACGAAAAGCCGCCTCGCCAGTGAAGGCAGCGCGCAAGCCGTCCAGTGAATAGCCTGAAGCATTAAGGATGCGTTTTAGGCCGGTCTGGCCTTTGAAAGGAGACATAAAGTAGTCAACTGAACCAAAAAGAAGTGGGAAAGCTAGATCAAGCGAAGTCAAAAAAGCGTGAACATGCGCGCTTTAGTGACTCGAAATTGACTCAAGTTGTTGCAAGAGCAGCGCGGCCTGGGTCCTGGTCCGCACATTGAGCTTACGGAAGATGGCGGTGACGTGAGCCTTGATGGTCGCTTCCGACACACTTAACTCGTACGCAATCTGCTTATTGAGCAACCCTTCACAGACCATCGTCAACACCCGGAACTGCTGGGGTGTCAGACTTGCCAGCCCTTCACTCGCGGCCTTGGCTTCATCAGAAACACTGACGGCTTCGAAGGCTTGAGGGGGCCAGAATACGTCGCCATCCAACACAGCCTTCACGGCTTTTTGAATGACGCTCAAGTCACTGGACTTGGGAATAAAACCGCTGGCGCCGAATTCACGGGACTTGACCATGATCGAGGCTTCTTCCTGGGCCGACACCATGACCACGGGAATTTGCGGGTACTGACCACGCAACAGCACTAACCCGGAAAAACCATAGGCACCGGGCATGTTCAGGTCCAGCAACACCAGATCCCAGTCAGATTTTTCGTCCAGGCGGGTTTCCAGCTCGGCGATACTCGCCACTTCCACCAGGCGGACATCCGGGCCAAGGCCCAGGGTCAACGCTTGATGCAGCGCGCTGCGGAAAAGAGGGTGGTCATCGGCAATCAGGATTTCGTATGTGGCCATTTTTCAAATGATCCTGTTTTTCAAACAACTCGAGGTGCCGCCACGGAGCGGCACCAACAGGGCACGTTCAACACCAATAACGTGGTTCTTCACGTAAGAAAACGGCGTATCAAACTTTGGCCGCGCCCTAATCGGCGCCAAGCATGCCCAGCGAAGACGGGGTGGTCAAGTTTCATGGCCGTCCCGTTCGTTGCAGTATGGGCGAAGCTCAGCACATCACCGGCGCAGTGCTCTGCACATAAGGCATGAGCTCGGCGTGAGCCGGTGTTGAAACGTTCATGTCCAGCTGATGTTTTGCATCGAGGTAATGCTGGCTGAACACGTCAAAATAAGCGTCCAGCGCTGACGCAGCGTCGGTATCGCCCGCAAGATCCAGACACAGGGCCGCCACTTCGGCGGTGCATAAATGTTCGCTGCGAGTGGAGCGCCGTAGCCGGTAGCGAGAAAGCTTTTCCGGCAGCAGACTCAGGATTGGCAGCCGATCGAAATACGGGCTCTTGCGGAAAATCTTCCTGGCTTCGGTCCAGGTGGCATCCAGCAAGATGAACAGCGGCCGTTTGGTGCTATCGACGTCAACACTGTTAGTCACGCGCTCAGGTTCGACATACTCGCCGGGAAACACCAGATACGGCTGCCATTGGGGGTCAGACAACAATGACAGGAGCTGCTGATCGACTTCGGTCCGAGACCAGATGAAGGCGTGGTTATCGCGTATCACATCGGCGATCAGCCAACCGGTGTTGCTTGGTTTGAACACCTCCTTGTTGGTCATGATCAGGCACACGCCGGAGCGGGCGTCGACTTGCGGACGCCACGCGCACAGGCAGTGACTCTCTATGACACGACAGGCACGGCAGCGCGGCGCCCTCCAGCCGCGCGCCTGAATCGGCTTGATACCCTCCTCCTCACGTTGGTCGCGCAAGCGGGCTACGGCGTTGGGGGCATGATTCATCTTGGGTAACACCGACAGACAGGAAAACTCGACACGAACGGCACTCGGGGCAATAAATGCCGGCAGTTTATCAGAGCTGCCAGCACAAGCCTGTACCGTCCAGACCACCTCCCCTATAATTCGCGACCACTGAACGCACAGTCATGTGACGGGTCGAAGCACCAGTCACTGAACCAGGAGAGTTTCATGCTGCGCCTTATCGTTCCCACCGCTGCCATTCTGCTAGCGTCGTCCTTCAGTGCTCAGGCTGCGTCTTTGAGTGAGCAGAATCTCAACCGAGAGCTGCGCAACGTTGCCGCTCAAAGCAGCGTCGGCACGCCACGGGCGATCAACGAAGATATTCTCGACCAGGGTTATACCGCTGAAGGCAATGTATTGATCAACCACTTGAGCGTGCAAAGCAGCCACGCCGAGAAGATGCGATCTGACCCGAAAGCGGTGTACTTCCAGCTGGGCGCCTCTGTCTGCCGGAATCCGGGATTCCGCAAGCTGATGGCCAAGGGGGCGGTCATGCGCTACGACTTTACCGAGGTGAAAACCAATCGCGCTGTCGGCTCCGCCAGCTTCCAGGAATCGGATTGCCCGAAAGCGACTCAGAAGAAAAAGTAATCAACGCGAGTTCTCGCGCCGCTGCTCATCCTCGGCGCGCAGCTCTGCCACCAGTGCCTGCAGATACCGTGACTGTCGCTCGGCTCCCGCGAGGCGCCGGCAACACTCCTCCTCAAGACTCAGATGATGGGTCTCGGCTGATAATTTCAGCAATCGATACAGTTGCGTATCGATCTCCAGAATGACTCTGGCCATCGTGTGACGCCTCCCTGCCCTTCGCCGTTGATTGCGCGATAAATCCTTTGAACTGCCTGTACCGAGCGTCTTGCTCTGGACGCAAAAGTCTGGTGACACCTCTGTCATTTAGTAAATCAGAGTAACGGACGCTCAGCTCGCGTTCAGACGAGCGGTGAAATCACTTTGCAAATCCTCAATAAGCGGTTGCCAGGAAAGACATTGCAGCGCAATGATCAATTCAGCGCAACTGATCGCGAGGGACTAGATTTAACGTATCCACCTTTATATTTGAGGGCCGAAAAGGAGCAGCCCGTTGTGCGTTTTGTTGCGAAGGTTTTTTTCATTCATCGAAAAAAACACAGCCTGTATGCAAGGAGAAGCTGAATGCCTTACCAACCGAATGACCTCCTTAGCCGTCATTTTGCAGAAGGCGGCCACGACCTCACCAGCAAGGTCGAAGAACAACTCAACCTGGTTTCACCCAACAGCCCGAACATACCGATTTACCGTGACATGATCCTCACCGTGCTGCGTATGGCTCAGGAAGATCACAATCGCTGGAATGCCAAAATAACCCTGCAAGCCCTGCGCGAACTGGAGCATGCCTTCCGAGTGCTTGAACCGTTCAAGGGTCGACGCAAAGTGACTGTGTACGGCTCTGCCCGAACGCCAATCGAACACCCTCTTTATGGCCTGGCTCGAGAGCTCGGTGCAGCATTGGCGCGCTCGGACATGATGGTGATCACAGGTGCTGGCGGCGGCATCATGGCGGCAGCCCACGAAGGTGCCGGCCTGGAACATAGCCTGGGATTCAATATCACGCTGCCTTTCGAGCAGCACGCCAACCCGACGGTACAAGGCACGGCCAACCTGCTGTCCTTCCATTTCTTCTTTACCCGCAAGTTGTTCTTCGTCAAGGAAGCCAATGCACTGGTTCTTTGTCCTGGAGGATTTGGCACGCTGGACGAGGCGCTGGAAGTGCTGACGCTGATTCAGACCGGTAAAAGCCCGCTGGTGCCAGTAATACTGCTGGACACGCCAGGAGGTAAATTCTGGCAAGGTGCGCTGGATTTCATTCACCACCAGCTGGAGGAAAATCGCTACATTCTGCCCACGGACATGAAGCTGGTGAGCCTGGTTTACAGCGCTGAAGAGGCGGTGGAGCAGATCAACCAGTTCTACAGCAACTTCCACTCCAGCCGCTGGCTCAAGCACCAGTTCGTTATTCGCATGAATCATAAACTCAGCGATCAGGCCCTTGAGCACATGCAGGAGGCATTTGCCGACCTGTGCCTGAGCGACCATTTCCATCAGCATGTTTACAGTGGCGAAGAACACGACGAAGAACAGTTCAGCCATTTGGCGAGACTGGCCTTTACCTTTAATGCACGTGATCACGGACGTCTGCGGGAACTGGTGGACTACATCAACCTGCCGGAAAACTGGGCCCAGACAAAACCGCAAGCGCAACAGCGCGCGCGTGAGCCTTCCAAGGTGATTTGAGACAAAAAAATGGCCCGTTATCGAAATAACGGGCCATTTAGTTTAATCATCCATTGCTCGACCACTGAACAACCGGCCGATCATTTCCATGGAATATCCGCGATAACTCAGGAACCTGCCCTGTTTGGCACGTTCTCGCGCATCAATCGGCAAATGCCCGGAGAACTTGCGTCGCCAGGTGTCTTCCAGCTGTGCCTGCCAACTGATACCGCTCTCGCGTATAGCAAGTTCGATATCAGTACGTTGCAAGCCGCGCTGACTCAACTCTTCTCGAATACGCAAAGGTCCGTATCCGGATCGGGCTCGGTAGGAAACGAAACTTTCGAGGTAACGGGCTTCGGATAACAAGCCCTCCTCCGTCAAACGGTCGAGTGCAATGTCGATCATTTCAGGGAGAGCGCCGCGCTGACGCAGTTTACGCGTCAGCTCGACTCGACCGTGCTCGCGTCGCGCGAGCAGGTCCATTGCAGTTCGCCGCACCGCGACGAGTGTATCGAGTACGGCGGTCATCAGATCATTCAGATATCAGCGTCTGCCAGGTCATCAGCAGTCTCTTTGACTGGCGATGCTTTAACGTCCGGCGCTGGAGTCAGCAGCTTGTCACGCAGTTGCTTCTCAAGCGTCGCGGCGATGTCCGGATTATCTGCCAGGTATTTCGCCGAGTTGGCTTTACCCTGACCGATTTTGGTGCCGTTGTAGGCATACCAGGCACCGGATTTTTCAACAAAACCGTGCAGAACGCCCAGGTCGATCATCTCGCCATTGAGATAGATGCCTTTGCCGTAAAGAATCTGGAACTCAGCCTGACGGAACGGCGAAGCCACTTTGTTCTTCACAACTTTGACGCGGGTTTCGCTACCAACGACTTCGTCACCTTCCTTCACCGCGCCAGTACGACGTATGTCCAGTCGAACCGAAGCGTAGAACTTCAGCGCGTTACCACCGGTGGTGGTTTCCGGGCTGCCGAACATCACACCGATTTTCATACGGATCTGGTTGATGAAGATAACCAGGCAGTTGGCGTTTTTGATGTTACCGGTGATTTTACGCAGCGCCTGGGACATCAAGCGGGCTTGCAGGCCCACGTGCATATCACCCATTTCGCCTTCGATTTCAGCCTTTGGAACCAGAGCAGCCACGGAGTCGACGATAATCACGTCAACCGCGTTGGAACGCACCAGCATGTCGGTGATTTCCAGAGCTTGCTCACCGGTGTCCGGCTGGGAAACCAGCAGGTCATCGACGTTGACGCCCAGTTTGCCGGCGTACTCAGGGTCGAGGGCGTGTTCGGCGTCAACGAATGCGCAGGTCGCGCCGGCTTTTTGAGCCTGGGCGATCACCGACAGTGTCAGCGTAGTTTTACCGGAGGATTCAGGACCGTAGATTTCAACGATACGACCTTTTGGCAGACCGCCAATGCCGAGCGCGATGTCCAGACCCAGAGAGCCAGTGGAGATAGCCGGGATCGCCTGACGGTCTTGATCGCCCATACGCATTACGGCACCCTTGCCGAATTGACGTTCGATCTGACCCAGGGCCGCAGCCAAGGCTTTCTTCTTGTTGTCGTCCATTAAAGTCCTCACGTAATCAATAAGGCCTGACGGCCAACACCTGTATAAGTAGACAGTATTATTCCACAGCGATTCAGGATCGCCTACCCCTGATTTGAGATTTCTAAAGCAGCGTGGCGCAGCAGCCCCTCTAGCGCGGCCTTCACCGTTTGTCGGCGGACCTCGTCACGGTTTCCAGAAAAGTACTGAACCTCGCTGAATGACTGCTCTCCGACACCCCAGGCCAGCCAAACCGTGCCGACCGGCTTGTTCGGGGAACCGCCATCGGGGCCCGCCACACCACTGACCGCCACCGCAAAACGCGCCCGGCTTTTAACCTGTGCGCCTTTTACCATGGCCTCGACCACCTCGCGACTGACCGCCCCGACGGTCGAAAACAGCTCGTCAGGAACACCCAGTTGCTCGGTTTTCTGACGGTTGGAATAAGTAACATAGCCGGCCTCAAACCACGCCGAGCTCCCCGGGATCCGGGTGATTGCCTCCGCAATCCCGCCACCGGTGCAGGATTCGGCGGTAGTGACGTGGGCATTGAGAACCTGCAAGCGTCTGCCGAGTTCAGCGGCGAGCTGGGTGATTTCTTTCACGGTCATCTCCTGATCGGGCGGAATGAGAACCACCGTACACGAGCAGATTGCGCTTGCAAGGCACAGCATCAATCAAAATGTGAAGAAGAAGAGAGAGCCTGAATGCCTCGCCCGGCTTTCATGCCTGCGTCGAGCGGACCGCACATGGTAACCTTGCGCCCATCGCGGAAAAGCCGGGCCCCCGCCCCTCCTTTGCCCTACACCTTTCAACGAATTTGCCTGATTATCCGATGAATAAAGCGCTCTCCGATCTGTCCTCCCACACGCCGATGATGCAGCAATACTGGCGCCTGAAGAACCAGCACCCCGACCAGCTGATGTTCTACCGCATGGGCGACTTCTACGAGATCTTTTATGAAGACGCGAAGAAGGCCGCCAAGCTGCTGGACATCACTCTGACAGCCCGTGGGCAGTCTGCGGGGCAGGCCATTCCGATGTGTGGAATTCCTTACCACGCGGCAGAAGGCTATCTGGCGAAACTGGTGAAACTCGGCGAGTCGGTGGTGATTTGCGAACAAGTCGGCGACCCGGCTACCAGCAAAGGCCCCGTCGATCGACAAGTGGTGCGCATCATCACACCGGGTACGGTCAGCGACGAGGCACTGCTGGATGAGCGCCGCGACAACCTGATTGCCGCGGTACTGGGTGACGAACGTTTGTTCGGCCTGGCAGTACTGGACATCACCAGTGGCAATTTCACGGTGCTGGAAATCAAAGGCTGGGAGAACCTGCTGGCTGAACTGGAACGAGTGAATCCGGTAGAGCTGATGATCCCGGATGACTGGCCAAAGGATTTGCCGGCGGAGAAGCGTCGCGGGGTTCGTCGCCGTGCACCGTGGGATTTCGAACGTGACTCGGCGCTGAAAAGCTTGTGCCAGCAGTTCTCCACCCAGGACCTGAAAGGCTTCGGCTGCGAGAACCTGACCCTGGCAATCGGTGCTGCCGGCTGCCTGTTGAGCTACGCCAAGGAAACCCAGCGCACGGCCTTGCCTCATTTGCGCAGCCTGCGTCACGAACGACTGGACGACACCGTCGTGCTGGATGGCGCGAGCCGTCGCAACCTGGAACTGGACACTAACCTGGCGGGTGGGCGCGACAACACTTTGCAGTCGGTGGTGGACCGCTGCCAGACCGCCATGGGCAGCCGCCTGCTGACTCGCTGGCTGAACCGCCCGCTTCGCGATCTGACCGTATTGCTGGCGCGCCAGACTTCGATCACCTGCCTGCTCGACGGCTACCGTTTTGAAAAGCTGCAACCGCAGCTCAAGGAAATCGGCGACATCGAGCGGATTCTGGCGCGTATCGGACTGCGCAATGCCCGCCCTCGAGACCTTGCCCGCCTGCGGGACGCACTCGGTGCCTTGCCTGAACTGCAAGTAGCGATGACCGAGCTCGAGGCGCCACACATCATTCAATTGGCCAACACCACCAGCACCTATCCGGAACTGGCGGCACTGCTGGAAAAAGCCATCATCGACAACCCACCTGCGGTCATCCGTGATGGCGGTGTGTTGAAAACTGGCTATGACAGTGAACTCGATGACCTGCAATCGCTCAGCGAGAATGCCGGACAATTCCTGATTGATCTCGAAGCACGCGAGAAAGCACGCACGGGATTGTCGCACCTGAAGGTGGGCTACAACCGCATTCATGGTTACTTCATCGAACTGCCGAGCAAGCAAGCCGAATCAGCGCCGGCAGATTACATTCGGCGCCAGACACTCAAGGGCGCTGAACGCTTCATCACCCCGGAGCTGAAGGCGTTCGAAGACAAGGCGCTGTCAGCCAAGAGTCGCGCACTGGCTCGCGAGAAAATGCTTTACGAAGCATTACTTGAAGACCTGATCGCACAACTCCCGCCTCTGCAAGACACTGCCGCCGCACTTGCCGAGCTGGATGTGCTGAGCAACCTCGCCGAGCGAGCGCTGAATCTGGACCTGAACTGCCCGCGCTTTGTCGAAGAGCCTTGCATGCGCATCAGCCAGGGACGTCACCCGGTTGTCGAGCAGGTACTGACCACGCCGTTCGTGGCCAATGACCTGAGCCTCGATGACAACACTCGCATGCTCGTGATCACGGGTCCGAACATGGGTGGTAAATCCACTTACATGCGTCAGACCGCGTTAATCGTGTTGCTGGCCCACATTGGCAGTTTTGTCCCGGCAGCCAGTTGTGAGTTGTCGCTGGTGGACCGCATTTTCACGCGTATTGGCTCCAGCGATGATCTCGCCGGTGGGCGCTCGACCTTCATGGTCGAAATGAGCGAAACCGCGAACATTCTGCACAATGCGACCGAGCGTAGCCTGGTACTGATGGACGAAGTCGGTCGCGGCACCAGCACGTTTGACGGTTTGTCCCTGGCGTGGGCAGCAGCTGAGCGCCTGGCGTATCTGCGGGCTTATACATTGTTTGCCACCCACTACTTTGAGCTGACGGTGCTACCCGAGGCCCAGCCATTGGTGGCCAACGTGCACCTCAATGCCACTGAGCACAACGAACGTATCGTGTTCCTGCACCACGTTCTGCCTGGCCCTGCGAGTCAGAGCTATGGCCTGGCTGTTGCGCAACTGGCTGGCGTGCCGAGCGAAGTGATCGTGCGTGCCCGCGAACACCTTGGCCGCCTGGAAGCGACCGCGCTGCCTCATGAAGTTCCAAAGCCAGCCAAAGGCAAACCGGCCGCGCCGCTACAGAGCGATATGTTCGCCAGTCTTCCGCACCCGGTGCTGGATGAGCTGGCCAAAATTGATCTGGATGACCTGACACCCCGTAAAGCTCTCGAAATGCTCTATGCACTAAAGACACGGATCTAACGCAGTTGCTTGCAAGCTGTTAGAATCTCGCGCGGTTTGGGATGCTGCAGGCTACAGCCTGGCCTGCAGACTATCGCTCCCAAACCCGGCGACCCCAACGTGAAGGGGCTCCGCTGCCGCCGCCTGAGGAGAAAATTAGAAATGACCTTCGTCGTCACCGACAACTGCATCAAGTGCAAGTACACCGACTGCGTAGAAGTCTGTCCGGTGGACTGCTTTTACGAAGGCCCGAACTTCCTGGTGATTCACCCGGATGAGTGCATCGACTGCGCATTGTGCGAACCAGAATGCCCTGCTGTGGCCATCTTCTCCGAAGATGAAGTCCCGGAAGACATGCAGCAATTTATTCAGCTGAACGTTGAGCTGGCGGAAATCTGGCCCAACATCACCGAGAAGAAAGAATCGATGCCCGATGCCGAAGAGTGGGATGGCGTCAAAGGCAAGATCAAAGATCTCGAACGCTGATTCCCCCGCGTTCTCGAAAAGGCCCCTTGTGGGCCTTTTTGCTTTTCTGCAGGCAAAAAAAAAGGGGCGGTTTGACCCGCCCACATTTTTTCCCTAGTCCCTGTATTCCTTTTTCATCATCCTGATGAATCGCTCCTGCGATTTCCTTTCCCTTCATCCTGGAAGGGTGTGTCTATCCGTTGACACACGTTGGATATTAGCGAGTTCCCGGTCGACGGCAATCACTCCCCAATGCAGATCGGGAACATTAAAATGGAGACGATAAAAATAATTATCCTTTAAATTCAACTACATAGTTTCAGCAATGGAAGTGCACGGCCGATTGGCAGGTTGTAAAAATAACGAACACTTACGAAAAGAGTAAGCGAAGACTTACAACAGCAGACTCAAATCCGGGGATATTCCTCACCGGACTGCAGCCAACAAAAAGCCCCGAACCAGTCGGGGCTTTTTGCTGCTTACCTGGCGATACGCTTACTGAAACAGCGACTCGCTCGATAAGCCATTTTTCTCCAGGATCTCCCGAAGACGCTTCAGACCTTCAACCTGTATCTGTCTGACCCGCTCACGAGTCAGGCCGATTTCCAGGCCCACATCTTCAAGGGTGCTGCTCTCATGTCCGCGTAGACCGAAGCGACGAATAACCTCTTCGCGCTGCTTGTCGGTCAGCTCTGAGAGCCATTGATCGATGCTTTGAGAAAGGTCGTCGTCCTGCAGGAGTTCGCAGGGATCAGTAGGACGGTCATCAGTAAGCGTGTCCAGCAGGGTCTTGTCCGAATCCGGCCCCAGCGAGACATCGACCGAAGAAACCCGCTCGTTCAAGCCCAGCATGCGCTTGACCTCGCCCACCGGTTTTTCCAGCAGGTTGGCAATTTCTTCGGGGGAAGGTTCATGGTCGAGCTTTTGCGTAAGCTCGCGTGCAGCCCGAAGGTACACGTTCAGCTCTTTGACCACATGAATCGGCAACCGGATGGTCCGGGTCTGATTCATGATTGCGCGCTCGATGGTCTGACGGATCCACCAGGTAGCGTAGGTCGAAAAGCGAAAGCCTCGCTCAGGGTCGAACTTTTCCACCGCCCGGATAAGCCCGAGGTTGCCCTCTTCGATCAGGTCCAACAGCGACAGCCCACGATTAACGTAACGCCGGGCGATTTTCACCACCAGCCGCAGGTTACTTTCAATCATGCGTTTGCGCCCGGCCGGATCCCCACTTTGCGACAAACGCGCAAAATGAACTTCTTCTTCGGGGGATAGCAGAGGGGAAAAGCCGATTTCGTTGAGATACAACTGCGTGGCATCAAGTGCACGCGTGTAGTCAATATACTTGTGTTGCTTTAGCGAGGCGGAGTGTTTGGATTTGGCACGAACGGAAGGTGGAGCAGCCCCTTCATCATTCGACATCGAATCCGTGCCGACGCCGGTCTCCATCAGGAGAACCTCATCGTCGATGTCAAACTCCGGCACTTCTTTACTGAGAGCCATTGTTATAGTCCTTTGGTGAGTTCGACCTCAAGCTCAAGCGGCGCCCTTATCCTTGGCAACGCTGGAGCCTGTTCCCTCTACGTGACGGAACAGGCTGGTAACAAATCAACGACGTGGCAGGAATTGCAGCGGATCTACTGGTTTACCTTGCCGGCGAATCTCAAAATGCAGTTTCACCCGGTCTGTACCCGTTGACCCCATTTCGGCAATTGTCTGTCCGACCTTGACCTGCTGCCCCTCCCGAACCAACAGCCTGCGGTTATGTCCGTAGGCACTGACGTAGGTATCGCTGTGTTTGATGATGACTAATTCGCCGTAGCCCCTTAAGCCACTCCCGGCGTATACCACCGTCCCATCAGACGCAGCTAAAACAGGCTGTCCCAAATCCCCGGCGATATCAATTCCTTTATTCAAACTGCCGTTTGAAGAGAATTTTCCAATCAGAATGCCATTAGATGGCCATCCCCAGCCGGTCGGGGCTGGGCCCGCAGGCGGTAGCGGAGCAGGTGCAGGCTTATTGGCGACGGACGGTACAACCACCGCTGTTCCCGCTGCCGCACCGTTTACAGGCCGACGAAAGACTGTGGTTTTACTCGATGATGACGGTGTTGAACTGGACGAACTGGCAACCGCTGTCGGTGTTGAACCGGTGCGCCCGTCAAAGCGAATTGTCTGACCCGGATGGATCGTATAGGGCGCAGGAATATTGTTTCGTGCGGCCAGGGCTTTGTAGTCCCAGCCATAGCGAAAGGCGATCGAGAACATCGTATCTTTGGGGCGTACGACGTACTGACCTGTGGTCACTGCCGGACGCTGAGCGGCTGCTTTGTTCCGATCGACGACGCGTACGTCACTGGATTTATTGCTGGAACAACCGACCAGCAAGGTGCTCAAGACAAGGCCAGTCACCAGGCGCTGAAAGCTCGTTATACCCATTCGCTGCGCAATGACTGTGAGACTCACCCGCCGCTCCCTTTGTGGTGGCTGAAAATTTGAATTGCCGTATCCGGCTCAAGTGTCGCAAGTATAACGGGCCGCGCCGGGTTTACCTTTAATGACGCGAGGCACACGTTTGCTAACCGACGTTGAATCCCGTTTAAAACTGGTGTTGCCGCTGTAAGACAGGGGCAAACGAATAGAATTCATCGCGTTGAAACAAATGCTCAGGCCAGTGGCCCATTCAGCAAAGGAACGAAACGAACGGCCCCCAGGACATGCCTGGAAAAACCCTGCTCTTCACGGATGATCAGCATCAGTTGTTGAACCTCGCCAGAACCCACCGGTATCACCAGCCGGCCACCCGGCGCGAGTTGATCGAGCAGCGCCTGTGGCACATCAGTCGCCACCGCCGTCACGATGATGCCGTTGTACGGCGCCAGTGCTGGCCAGCCCTCCCAGCCATCACCCCAGCGAAACACGACGTTGCGCAGGTTCAGTTCGACCAGCCGCTCCTTGGCCCGGTCTTGCAAGACCTTGATGCGTTCTACCGAGAAGACCCGCTCGACCAGTTGCGAAAGTACCGCGGTCTGATAGCCCGAACCGGTGCCGATCTCCATTACCTTGTCCAAAGGCCCCGCTTCCAGTAGCAACTCGCTCATGCGAGCCACCATGTAGGGCTGGGAAATGGTCTGGTTATGTCCGATCGGCAGCGCCGTATCTTCGTAAGCGCGATGGGCCAGAGCCTCGTCGACGAACAGGTGTCTCGGTGTACGGCGAATAACCTCCAGCACTTTGGCGTTGGAAAGGCCCTCGTCATAGAGGCGCTGAATCAGGCGCTCGCGGGTACGCTGGGAGGTCATCCCGATGCCGCGACGCAGAATGTCGTCGTGTTCACGGGCCATCAGCGCAAACCCTCCAGCCAGCCATCGAGACTTCTGAAGGCATCATTGAAGGTTCGATCCAGTTGCAGCGGCGTTATCGAAACATAGCCCTGCATCACCGCATGGAAATCGGTTCCCGGGCCGCCGTCTTCCGCGTCGCCGGCTGCAGCGATCCAGTAACCGGATTTGCCACGGGGGTCTACCACCTTCATCGGAGCAGCGGCACGAGCGCGATGCCCGAGGCGGGTCAGCTGAATTCCGCGGATATGATCCAGCGGCAAGTTGGGAATGTTCACGTTCAGCACCGTTCGCGGGGGTAACTCAAGATCAGCATGGGCTTCTACCAGCTTGCGAACAAAGTAAGCCGCTGTGGGAAGATTCTCCACCTGCCGTGAGACCAGCGAAAATGCGAACGAAGGACGTTCCAGAAAGCGTCCTTCCAGAGCAGCCGCCACCGTGCCGGAATACAGCACATCATCGCCCAGGTTAGCGCCCAGGTTGATGCCGGAAACCACCATGTCCGGTTGACGCTCCAGCAAGCCATTCAAGCCCAGATGCACGCAATCAGTGGGGGTGCCATTGATGCTGATAAAGCCATTGGCGAGCGTTTGAGGATGCAACGGACGGTCGAGCGTCAGCGAGCTGCTGGCGCCGCTTTTGTCCTGGTCCGGGGCGATAACCACGCATTCGGTGTAATCCGCCAGCGCAGCATAAAGCGCGGCAAGACCGGGTGCGGTTACCCCATCGTCGTTAGAAATCAGAATACGCATGGGCTGTCCGTCTGCCCCACCGGCACCAGATCGACAAGCTCGCGCACCAATACGGTGGCGAAGCATCCGGCCGGCAGGACGAATTCCAGTTGCAGAATGTCAGGCTCGGGATAATGCCACGTCAACCCACCAATGGGCAGCCGAAGGATACGACGTTCGTGGCTCATTCCGGCGTTAACCAACCAATCGCGCAAGTCTGCTTCGCGAGTGGCGATTGCCTGCTCCAGTTCATGGACAACACCAGTGGCCGGTGAGTCACCTTCGCCCCACTGTGGACCCGTCGGGTGCAAATCCAGAATCGCCAGACGCGGATCACTGCACTCTGCTTCACCTGCCGGAAAAAAACTGCGACTGTCGGTGAATGCCAACAGATCGCCGACCTGCGCACGGTCCCAGCTACCCTCAGCGACGCGTGCCGCCAGCACTTGGTTAAACAGGAAACTGCGCGCGGTAGAGAGCAAACGAGAACGAACGTTGCGTTGTTCCGGCAACGCCTTGCGCGCGGCCCAGGAACGGGCGTCCACCACATTACCGCCGTCGAACCCGAATCGCTGGGCGCCGAAATAATTGGGGACACCTTGTTTAACGATCAGCTGCAAACGCTCTTCAATCGCTTCTTTGTCGCCAGCGAACTGGGTCAGGCGCAACGTAAAACCGTTGGCTGAATGAGCCCCGCGTTGCAACTTGCGCTTATGCCTACCGGTTTTGAGGATTTTGAGTGTGTCGTTTTCGGCTGCCGACAAATCAGGATCCGCCTTGCCTGGCAGTTGCACGCTGAACCATTGGCGAGTCAACGCCTGACGATCCTTGAGTCCCGCGTAACTGACAGTGCGCAATGGAACACCTGCAGCCTTGGCGATCCGCCGGGCCGCTTCCTCGGTGTTCAAACCGCGCTTCTCTACCCAGATCCACAAATGCTCACCATCGCCACTGAGGGGGATGTTAAGCACTTCATCAACCTGGAAATCTTCCGCGGTGGCTTTCAATACAGCGGTGCCGAGCGCTTCACCATAGGCCCGCGGGCCGAGCAATTGCAGTTCGTTCATGCGCGCAGCAACAAGGCAACGGCGTGCACGGCAATGCCTTCTTCGCGACCGACAAAGCCAAGCTTTTCGGTGGTGGTAGCTTTCACGTTCACTTGATCCAACTCAACTTGAAGATCCGCAGCAATCAGCGCGCGCATCGATTCGATATGCGGGGCCATTTTTGGCGCCTGGGCGACGATGGTGTTATCGACGTTGCCGATTTTCCAGCCCTTGGCATGGATCAATGCAACGACGTGACGCAACAGCACTCGACTGTCGGCGCCCTTGAAAGTAGGGTCGGTGTCCGGGAAATGCTTGCCGATATCACCGAGCGCGGCAGCGCCGAGCAACGCATCGCTCAAGGCGTGCAGCAGGACGTCACCGTCGGAGTGAGCGAGCAGCCCGAAGCCGTGTGCAATGCGCACGCCGCCCAGAGTAATGAAATCGCCTTCAGCGAAACGATGCACATCATAGCCGTGGCCAATACGCATAAAAAAACGCCCCGATTTTTGTCAGGGCGTGATTCTACCTGCATTAGACGAGGGGGTGCTCTCAATTAGTGCCCCCTGCACAACTGCAGGCCCGCAGCGGTGGGAAAACTAACCGGGAGCCCTTCCCAGGGCGCGGCCGTGATGCTGCAAGTGGTCATCGATGAAACTGGCGATGAAGAAATAGCTGTGGTCGTAGCCGGGTTGCAGGCGCAACGTCAGCGGATGTCCGGCCAGTTTAGTCGCCTGTTGCAAGGCTTCAGGCTTGAGTTGGGTAGCCAGGAAGTCGTCGCGATCGCCTTGATCAACCAGCAGCGGCAGCTTCTCGTCGGCGTCGGCAATCAATGCACAGGCATCCCATTCGCGCCATTTCGAGCGGTCTTCTCCCAGGTAGCGGGAAAAGGCCTTCTGACCCCACGGGCAATCCATCGGGTTGTTGATTGGCGAAAACGCCGACACCGACAAATAACGTCCAGGATTACGCAATGCGCAAACCAGCGCACCGTGGCCGCCCATCGAGTGTCCGCTGATACCGCGCTTGTCCGACGCAGGGAAATGGGCTTCGACCAATGCCGGCAATTCCTGCACGACGTAGTCATGCATCCGATAGTGCCGGGACCAGGGTTCCTGTGTGGCATTCAGATAAAAACCCGCACCAAGACCGAAGTCCCACGCCCCATCCGGATCTCCCGGCACATCCGCACCCCGAGGACTGGTGTCCGGGGCGACGATGATCAGGCCCAACTCAGCCGCCATGCGCATGGCGCCGGCCTTTTGCATGAAGTTCTCATCGGTGCAGGTCAGGCCGGACAGCCAATACAGGACCGGCAGTTTTCCGCCCAGCTCCGCTTGTGGCGGCAGGTATACAGCAAACACCATGTCGCAGCCGAGCACGTCGGAACGATGCTTGTAACGTTTGTGCCAGCCACCGAAGCTCTTCTGGCAGGAGATATTTTCCAGGCTCATGAGCGACCTCAGAAATGGATGACCGAGCGGATGCTCTTGCCTTCGTGCATCAGGTCGAATGCCTTGTTGATATCTTCCAGGCCCATGGTGTGGGTAATGAAGGTATCCAGCGGGATCTCACCGGTCTCAGCCATTTCCACATAACTTGGCAATTCGGTACGACCTCGCACGCCACCGAACGCCGAACCGCGCCAGACGCGACCGGTGACCAGCTGGAATGGACGGGTAGAAATTTCCTGGCCTGCACCGGCCACGCCGATAATGACGGACTCGCCCCAGCCTTTATGGCAGCACTCGAGTGCAGCGCGCATCAGCTGGACATTGCCGATGCATTCGAAGGAAAAGTCGACGCCGCCATCGGTCATGTCAACGATGACTTCCTGAATCGGACGGTCGAAATCTTTCGGATTGACGCATTCGGTTGCACCGAGCTGTTTGGCGATTTCGAACTTGGCCGGGTTGATGTCGATGGCAATGATCCGTGCTGCTTTGGCTTTGGCTGCACCGATGACCGCAGAGAGACCGATGCCACCAAGGCCGAAGATCGCGACGGTATCACCTGGTTTTACTTTGGCGGTATTGAGCACCGCGCCGATGCCGGTGGTGACACCGCAACCGAGCAGGCAAACTTTTTCCAGTGGTGCTTCTTTAGGAATCTTGGCGACGGAGATTTCCGGCAACACGGTGTATTCGGAGAAAGTCGAGGTGCCCATGTAATGGAAAATCGGTTGGCCCTTGTAGGAAAAACGCGACGTGCCATCTGGCATCAAGCCTTTGCCCTGGGTCGCACGAATGGCCTGGCACAGGTTGGTTTTACCTGACAGGCAGAATTTGCACTGGCGGCATTCCGGGGTGTACAGCGGAATCACATGATCGCCCACGGCGACCGACGTCACGCCCTCACCAATGGCTTCCACCACTGCGCCGCCTTCGTGACCCAGAATCGACGGGAAGATGCCTTCAGGATCAGCACCGGACAAGGTGTAAGCATCGGTATGGCAGACACCGGACGCAACTACACGCAAGAGAACTTCACCGGCCTTCGGCATGGCGACATCAACTTCGACGATCTCGAGGGGCTTCTTGGCTTCGAAAGCTACGGCGGCGCGCGACTTGATCATGTGCTTCTCCAGTGAATAAAAACGAGAGGGGGAGTGTAATAGACCGCTTAACGATGAATAATCCGGACAAAAGCAAAACATTATTGCCACACAGGGATAATCGCGAATGTCGGAAAATCGCTGGGAAGGTATCGACGAATTCGTCGCAGTCGCCGAGAACAGCCAGTTCACCGCAGCTGCGGAACGTCTGGGGGTCTCGTCTTCCCATATCAGTCGACAAATAGCACGCCTTGAAGAACGCCTTCAAACTCGCCTGCTTTACCGCAGTACCCGTCGGGTAACGCTGACCGAGGCTGGGCAAACCTTCCTGCAACATTGCCAACGTCTGCAGGATGGACGCGAAGAAGCATTGAGAGCGGTCGGCGACCTGACCAGCGAGCCCAAGGGCATGCTGCGCATGACCTGCGCGGTAGCGTATGGCGAACGATTCATCGTACCGCTGGTAACCCGGTTCATGGGGCTTTATCCGCAGTTGCGTATCGACATCGAATTGAGCAATCGACAGCTCGACCTGGTGCATGAAGGCCTGGACCTGGCGATCCGGCTGGGTCGACTGCAGGATTCCCGATTGGTCGCCACTCGGCTGGCGCCAAGGCGCATGTACTTGTGCGCGTCGCCGTCCTACCTGGAACGCTACGGTCGCCCACACAGCCTGTCGGAGTTAAGCCGGCATAACTGCCTTATCGGCAGTACTGACCTGTGGCAACTGGAGCAGAACGGGCGTGAATTTTCCCAGCGGGTACAGGGCAACTGGCGTTGCAACAGTGGGCAGGCGGTATTGGATGCTGCGCTACAGGGAGTGGGCTTGTGTCAGTTGCCCGATTATTACGTGCTGGAGCACCTGAAAAATGGTGAGCTGGTTTCACTGTTGGAAACCCATCAGCCGCCAAATACGGCCGTGTGGGCGCTTTATCCACAGCAACGGCATTTGTCGCCGAAAGTGCGCAAGTTGGTGGATTACTTAAAGGAAGGGTTGGCCGACCGGCCGGAGTATCGAAGCTGATGCACATCATTGCCGGATTTGTTGTCTGATCCACCGCTATCGCGAGCAGTACACAGCCAACGAGTCATTCAGCGGCGATTGGCCCAACGCTGACGCAACCATTCGAGGTCTTCCGGACGCGTGACCTTGAGGTTGTCGGATCGACCTTCGATAAGGCGCGGTGCCAGCCCCGCCCACTCCATCGCCGAAGCTTCATCGGTTATAACCGCGTCGGCCACCAGGCTATCAGCCAGCGCCCGATGCAATGCGCCCAGGCGAAACATCTGCGGCGTATAGGCTTGCCAGATCACGCTGCGATCTACGGTTTCGACAACTCGACCATGCTTGTCGACCCGTTTCAAGGTATCGCGTGCCGGAATCGCCAGCAGCCCACCAACCGGATCGTCAGCCAGTTCACTCAGCAACTTGTCCAGATCATCACGGCTCAGGTTCGGTCGGGCAGCATCGTGAACCAGCACCCAATCCTCATCTTCAGCACCTAGCGCATGCAGATGCAAAAGCGCATTGAGCACAGACCCGGATCGTTCGGCACCGCCCTCCACTCGTTGAATACGAGCGTCGCCAGCACACGCCAGGTTTGGCCAGTAAGGATCATCAACAGCAAGACTGACCACCAACCCTTTCAGGGAAGGGTGATCAAGGAAACAGCCGAGGCTGTGTTCGAGAATAGTGCGCCCGCCCAATTGCAAATACTGCTTGGGACGGTCTGCAGCCATACGGGCACCAATGCCCGCAGCAGGAATGACGGCCCAGAAGGCCGGCAACAACGTGTTCATTGAGCCAATTGGTAAAGGGTTTCACCGTCCTTGACCATGCCCAACTCATGGCGAGCCCGCTCTTCGACGGTCTCCATGCCTTTTTTCAACTCACTGACCTCGGCGTCCATGACCCGATTGCGCTCCAGCAATCCTTCGTTCTCAGCATGCTGATCCGCAATCTGCTGAGTCAGCTCGGCCACTTGCGCCAGACTGCCATTACCCACCCAAAGGCGGTATTGCAGGCCAGCCAGCAGCAGGAGCAAGACGAGGAACAACCAATTGGGACTGCGCATCGAATATCGGGTTTCCAGTGAAAAAGACAGCCATGCCAAAACGTGAAGCTTCTGATAGCACGAAGCCTGGAAGACCCAGGCTTGTGCTAGTAAGGCATCAGATTAGTGGCAAATCCATCGCTGTAGCGATTTTTCCGACACAATCCGGTGTCTTTTTTTCTATTTGCCAATCAGCCGCGGAACTCGCTGCGACCGTTGTACTTGGCTTTGCCGTTCAACTGCTCTTCGATACGCAGCAGTTGGTTGTACTTGGAGACGCGATCGGAACGGCACAGAGAGCCGGTTTTGATCTGGCCAGCCGAGGTGCCCACAGCCAGGTCGGCAATGGTCGAATCTTCGGTTTCGCCGGAGCGGTGCGAGATTACGGCGGTGTAACCAGCGGCCTTGGCCATCTGGATGGCTTCCAGGGTTTCGGTCAGGGTGCCGATCTGGTTGAACTTGATCAGGATCGAGTTGGCGATCTTCTTATCGATGCCTTCTTTCAGGATCTTGGTGTTGGTTACGAACAGGTCGTCACCTACCAGTTGGACTTTCTCGCCGATCTTGTCGGTGAGGATTTTCCAGCCAGCCCAGTCGGACTCGTCCAGACCGTCTTCGATCGAGATGATCGGGTAACGCTCGGTCAGACCTTTCAGGTAGTCGGCGAAACCTTCGGCGGTGAACACCTGGCCTTCGCCGGACAGGTTGTATTTACCGTCTTCGTAGAACTCGCTTGCCGCGCAGTCCAGTGCCAGGGTCACGTCGGTGCCCAGGGTGTAACCGGCGTTGGCCACGGCTTCGGAGATCACTTTCAAAGCGTCTTCGTTGGAAGCCAGGTTAGGTGCGAAACCACCTTCGTCACCGACGGCAGTGCTCAGGCCACGGGCCTTCAGAACGGCTTTGAGGTGATGGAAAATCTCGGTGCCCATGCGCAGACCTTCCGAGAAAGACTTGGCGCCAACTGGCTGAACCATGAATTCCTGGATGTCGACGTTGTTATCGGCGTGCTCGCCACCGTTGATGATGTTCATCATCGGAACCGGCATCGAGTAAACACCCGGGGTGCCGTTCAGGTTGGCAATGTGAGCGTACAGCGGCAGGTCCTGGTCCTGAGCTGCTGCCTTGGCCGCGGCCAGGGAAACGGCGAGGATTGCGTTAGCACCCAGGGAGCCTTTGTTTTCAGTACCGTCGAGCTTGATCATCGCGTGATCCAGCGCCTTCTGGTCGCTTGGGTCCATACCTTTCAACAGGTCGCGAATCGGACCGTTGATGTTGGCGACGGCTTTGAGCACGCCTTTACCCAGGTAACGGCTCTTGTCGCCATCACGCAGCTCGAGCGCTTCACGCGAGCCAGTGGAAGCACCGGACGGCGCGCAAGCACTGCCGATGATGCCGTTATCGAGAAGCACGTCCGCTTCCACGGTGGGGTTGCCACGGGAGTCGAGAACTTCACGACCTTTGATGTCGACGATTTTTGCCATTGTTGTAAACACTCCAAAGTTGACGAAAACGACGCAGCTAGAGGAAAACTTTTACCGTCGGCAAGTGGTGTACAGCGGGCAGACTTGCGGACGATAACGCTCAGACCCGAGGGCCTGAGCATTAAATCGTGCGGTACTTTACCGGAGAATTGAGGCTTACGCGGTTTCTACCGTCGGAAAACTCTTCACCAGTTCGTCCAACGCTTTGAGCTGGGCCAGGAATGGCTCCAGTTTGTCCAGACGCAAGGCGCAAGGGCCGTCGCATTTGGCGTTGTCCGGGTCCGGGTGGGCTTCGAGGAACAAACCGGCCAGCGACTGGCTGATGCCGGCCTTGGCCAGGTCGGTCACCTGGGCGCGACGGCCGCCAGCGGAGTCGGAACGACCGCCAGGCATTTGCAGCGCATGGGTCACGTCGAAGAATACCGGGTATTCGAACTGCTTCATGATGCCGAAGCCGAGCATGTCGACGACCAGGTTGTTGTAGCCGAAGCTCGAACCACGTTCGCAGAGAATCAACTGATCATTACCCGCTTCCACACACTTGTTCAGGATGTGTTTCATCTCCTGAGGGGCGAGGAACTGGGCTTTCTTGATGTTGATCACGGCACCGGTCTTGGCCATCGCGACCACAAGGTCGGTCTGGCGCGACAGGAAGGCCGGCAACTGAATGATGTCGCAGACCTCGGCAACGACCGCAGCCTGGTCAGGCTCGTGGACGTCGGTGATGATCGGCACGCCGAACGCTTGCTTGATGTCCTGGAAGATCCGCATGCCTTCTTCCAGGCCCGGACCACGGTAAGAAGTCACAGAAGAACGGTTGGCTTTGTCGAAGCTGGCCTTGAACACGTAAGGGATACCGAGTTTCTCAGTAACCTTCACGTACTCTTCGCAGACCTGCATCGCCATGTCGCGGCTTTCCAGCACGTTCATGCCACCGAACAGCACCATTGGCTTGTCGTTGGCAATTTCGATGTCGCCTACGCGGATGATCTTCTGTGCCATCAGGTTTACGCCTTCTTCTGGTGTTGAGCCAAAGCAGCTTTGACGAAACCGCTGAACAACGGGTGACCATCGCGCGGCGTCGAAGTGAACTCAGGGTGGAACTGGCAAGCGACGAACCAAGGATGATCAGGTGCTTCAACCACTTCGACCAGCGCACCGTCACCGGAGCGACCGGAGATTTTCAGGCCGGCCTCGATCAGTTGCGGCAACAGGTTGTTGTTCACTTCATAGCGATGACGATGACGCTCGACGATCACGTCCTTGGCATAGCAATCGTGCACCAGGGAGCCGGCTTCCAGCAGGCAGTCCTGAGCGCCGAGGCGCATGGTACCGCCCAGGTCGGATGCTTCGGTACGGATTTCAACAGCGCCGGTGGCATCTTCCCACTCGGTGATCAGGCCCACGACCGGATGGCCGCTGGCACGATCGAACTCGGTGGAGTTGGCGTCTTTCCAGCCCAGCACGTTACGAGCGAACTCGATAACAGCCACTTGCATACCCAGGCAGATACCCAGGTACGGCACCTTGTTTTCACGAGCATATTGAACGGCGGTGATCTTGCCTTCCACGCCACGCAGGCCGAAACCGCCCGGTACGAGGATTGCGTCTACGCCTTCCAGCAGCGCGGTGCCCTGGTTTTCGATGTCTTCGGAGTCGATGTAGCGCAGGTTGACCTTGGTACGGTTGCTGATGCCGGCGTGACTCATCGCTTCGATCAGCGACTTGTAGGCGTCCAGCAGCTCCATGTACTTGCCGACCATGGCGATGGTGACTTCATGCTCAGGGTTGAGCTTGGCGTCGACCACGGCTTCCCACTCGGAAAGATCAGCACCGCCACATTGCAGGCCGAAACGCTCGACGACAAAATCATCCAGGCCCTGGGAATGCAGGATGCCCGGGATCTTGTAGATGGTGTCGGCGTCTTCCAGCGCGATTACCGCACGTTCTTCAACGTTGGTGAATTGCGCGATCTTGCGACGCGAGGAGATATCGATCGGGTGATCAGAGCGGCAGACCAGCACGTCTGGTTGCAGGCCGATGGAACGCAGTTCCTTGACCGAGTGCTGGGTAGGCTTGGTTTTGGTTTCGCCAGCGGTGGCGATGTACGGTACCAACGTCAGGTGCATCAGCATCGCGCGCTTGGCGCCGACTTCGAAACGCAATTGACGGATGGCTTCAAGGAACGGTTGCGACTCGATATCGCCCACGGTGCCGCCGATCTCGACCATGGCCACGTCGGCATCGCCGGCGCCCTTGATGATCCGGCGCTTGATTTCGTCGGTGATGTGCGGAATCACCTGGATGGTTGCACCCAGGTAATCACCACGGCGCTCTTTGCGCAGGACGTGTTCGTAAACGCGGCCAGTGGTGAAGTTGTTGTTCTGGGTCATGGTCGTGCGGATGAACCGCTCGTAGTGGCCCAGGTCCAGGTCGGTCTCGGCGCCGTCGTGGGTGACGAACACTTCACCGTGCTGGAACGGGCTCATGGTGCCCGGGTCGACGTTGATGTACGGGTCCAGCTTCAGCATGGTGACCTTAAGTCCCCGCGCCTCCAGGATCGCCGCCAATGAAGCCGATGCAATGCCTTTCCCCAATGAAGAAACAACACCGCCCGTGACGAATATGTAGCGCGTCATGAAAAACCCTAGAAGTCTGCGTTAAAGCGGTCCGAGCCGCCGGGGAAAGCGAAGGAAGGCCGAAGCCCCCGATCACCTGCATTAATCACAGTGCACCTTTCAAAAAAACCGCCGCGTTGGGACAGACCGGAAGATGAAACACCGGTACGTTGCTCGCTACACATTTTTTGGAATCGCCCAGCAAAGACTGCTTGGTAATCGGCAACTCCTGCAATTCAGGCGAATCCACAGAAGTTGTATCAAGAAGGGAGCGTAGTCTACCGGAAAGCCCCTTTCAGCTCAAACCTTGATCTTCGCTCAATGGGGCCCAATGCAAATGCCAGCCTTCGCGCTCGCAGCCACTTAAACCCCGCAGGTTCGCCACCGCCAGCAATTGCCCGCCTCGGTAGAGCAGCGGCAATCTGCCACGGACGAAGCCAGGAACACCCCTCTCGTTGAGCAAGCGCTTCAGATCACGATGCCCCCGATCCTGCAGAGCCATGACTTCTCCTCCCTCACGATAGCGGATTTGCAGCGGGCCACCGGGCTTTTGACCGCTGAAACTGAGCACACCGTTTTCCGGCAGCACCAGCGGTTGCGAGGGATCGCGCCACTCACCTGCGTCAGGCGCAGGGCGTAGCCAGCCGCCGGACAACCACCAGATCCGTGCGCCAGCCCGGTGCAGCTCACCCTCTGCCAGGCGCCAGATCGGGCGGGCATCGGCCGCGGCATCTCGCAGATCGTCCCAACCCGACCAATGGTCGCTGTCCGGTAGCCGGGTCAGCGTGACGAGCCAATGACTGAGTGCGTTGCGCTGGCGAGCAGCAGAAAGTACTGCCAGCGGCGCCAACGCCAATGACGGCACGCCCAGCCAGTCGAAATCACTCTCGGCGCGGGCGCGGGCCAGGTCGATTTGCGCCAGGTCATCGAGCAGGCCTCGCGCCTCGCTCAGATGCGCGGCGCTGCGAGCCATGGTCGCCACGGCTTGCGGCCAGCGCTCGGTCAAGACCGGGAACACTTGATGCCGCAGGTAATTGCGCGAGAACTGTCGATCCTGGTTCGAAGGGTCTTCGATCCAGCTCAACTGATGCTCAGTTGCGTAAGCCTCAAGCTCGGCACGCGGGATATCCAGCAACGGACGCAAAAGGTGCCCGCGCCCCAGAACCCGCTTGCCAGGCATGCCGGACAAGCCCCTCACCCCTGCCCCGCGCAGTAGCCGAAACAACAGGGTTTCCGCCTGATCATCGCGGTGTTGCGCGGTCAGTAGCAGTTCATTCGCTTGAGTGGCTTGAAGGAAGGCGCCATAGCGCGCCTCACGGGCTGCACGCTCGAGACTGGCACCGGACTGAACCTGAACGCGGACCACCTGTAGCGGTACGCCCAGCGCATCGCAGATCGATCGACAATGCTCCGGCCACCCGTCAGCAGCAGCCTGAAGGCCGTGGTGGACGTGGATCGCTCTTAAAGCCGGAAGGGATTCGGTTTTCGCGAGGTTCGCGAGAAGGTGCAGCAGGACGGTGGAGTCGAGGCCACCGGAGAAGGCGATGCGCCAGGTTGTGGCGTTGCGCCAAGGGGTTAGATTCAGCAGAAGCCGGGAAGGCAAATCAATCGTGGGCTGATCCATATCTTTCCCTTTGCACAAATCAAATGTGGGAGCGGGCCTGCTCGCGATTGCTGTTTAACGACCAACTGATTCGTTGAATGTTAAACCCTCATCGCGAGCAGGCTCGCTCCCACATGGGTACTGCGCGCCCGGCTTAGAGACCGTAGCTCATCAACCGCTCGTAACGACGAGTCAACAGTGCTTCGTTGTCGAACTTCTTCAACATCGCCAGTTGCGAGCTCAACTCGGCACGGATCGAGGCAGCCGCAGCAGCCGGGTCGCGATGTGCGCCGCCCAATGGTTCGCCGATCACCTTGTCCACGATACCCAGGCCTTTCAGGCGCTCGGCAGTGATGCCCATGGCTTCGGCAGCATCCGGTGCCTTTTCGGCGGTTTTCCACAGAATCGACGCGCAACCTTCCGGCGAAATCACCGCATAGGTCGAATACTGCAGCATGTTCAACTGATCGCAGACGCCGATTGCCAGCGCACCACCAGAACCACCCTCACCGATTACGGTAGCGATGATTGGGGTTTTCAGGCGGGCCATCACACGCAGGTTCCAGGCGATCGCTTCACTCTGGTTGCGCTCTTCAGCGTCGATACCAGGGTAAGCGCCCGGGGTGTCGATGAAGGTCAGGATCGGCATCTTGAAACGTTCGGCCATTTCCATCAGGCGGCACGCTTTGCGATAGCCTTCAGGACGCGGCATGCCGAAGTTGCGGCGCACTTTCTCGCGCACTTCCCGGCCTTTCTGGTGACCGATGATCATCACCGGCTCATCATCCAGGCGGGCAATGCCACCGACGATGGCAGCGTCGTCGGAGAAATGACGGTCGCCATGCAGTTCATCGAACTCGGTGAAGATGTGCTCGATGTAGTCCAGGGTATAAGGACGTTTCGGGTGACGTGCCAGACGCGCGATCTGCCAGCTCGTCAGCTTGCCGAAGATGTCTTCGGTCAACGTGCTGCTTTTGTCCTGAAGGCGGGAAATCTCATCGCCGATATTCAGCGAATTGTCATTACCGACCAAGCGCAACTCTTCGATCTTGGCTTGCAGGTCGGCGATCGGCTGTTCGAAATCTAGAAAATTCGGGTTCATAGGCGTCCGTCTTGGGTCGACGTCCAAGTGAGCTTGGGTCGGCCGGTTGTCTATTCGCGCCCTACCTTAAGGGACAGGCGCGTTCAGGTCGAGATTAAAAATTGGGGTCTGGATCAGGGCGCGTTCCAATGGTGAAGAATGGCACCTGACCGTTAACGGTATTGGAGGAAGACGTTGTCTCTTCCGAACTGGTCACGCAAGGCTTGAATCAACGCATCCGCCGGGTCGATTCGCCAGGTCTCGCCGAACTGCAGCAAGGCCTTCGCATCGGGGCTTGTGTACTCCATGGTGATCGGGCAGGCGCCGCGATGACGCTTGAACAACTCGCCCAACCAGCGTAGCTGATCGCCTTTCAAGTCTTTGGTCTGCAGCTTCAACCGCAAGCTTTCCGCCAGGTTGGTGCGTGCATCCTCCATGCTCATTACCCGCTTGACCCGCAACCGCAAGCCACCGGAAAAGTCATCGTTGCTGACTTCACCTTCCACCACCACCATCGCGTCGGTCTGCAACAGCGACTGCGCCGAGTGGAATGCTTCGGCGAACAGCGAGGCTTCGATCCGGCCAGAACGATCGTCGAGGGTGATGAAACCCATCTTGTCGCCTTTTTTGTTCTTCATCACACGCAAGGCGATAATCATCCCGGCGACGGTCTGAGTATCCCGGGCCGGCTTCAGGTCAATGATGCGCTGGCGGGCGAAACGACGGATCTCGCCTTCATATTCGTCAATCGGGTGACCCGTCAGGTACAGACCCAAGGTATCTTTTTCGCCCTTCAAGCGTTCCTTGAGGGTCAACTCCTTCGCCTTGCGATGATTGGCGTAGACGTCGGCATCTTCCTCGACAAACAGCCCGCCAAACAGGTCGGCATGCCCGCTGTCGTGGGTGCGAGCGGTTTGTTCAGCAGCCTTGATCGCCCCTTCCATCGCGTTCAGCAAGACCGCACGATTCTGGTCGATGCTCGCTTGATAGGCTTTCGGTTCGTCGTGGAAATAAGGGCCCAGACGATCCAGCGCACCACTGCGGATCAAACCGTCCAGGGTGCGCTTGTTGATACGCTTGAGATCGACCCGGGCGCAGAAATCGAACAGATCCGTGAAGGGGCCGTCCTGACGCGCTTCGGTAATGGCTTCAACCGGGCCTTCACCCACCCCTTTGATCGCGCCGAGGCCATAGATAATCCGGCCTTCTTCATTCACCGTGAACTTGAACTCGGAGGTATTCACATCCGGCGCGTCGAGACGCAGCTTCATGGTGCGAATTTCTTCGATCAAGGTCACGACCTTGTCGGTGTTGTGCATATCCGCCGACAGCACCGCCGCCATGAATGGCGCCGGGTAATGCGTTTTCAGCCACGCCGTCTGATACGACACCAGGCCATAAGCAGCGGAGTGAGACTTGTTGAAGCCGTAACCGGCGAATTTCTCTACCAGGTCGAAAATGTTACCGGCCAGGTCCGCGTCAATGTTGTCGGTCGCGCAACCCTCAATAAAACCACCGCGCTGCTTGGCCATTTCCTCGGGCTTTTTCTTACCCATGGCCCGACGCAACATGTCCGCACCACCGAGGGTGTAACCGGCCATGACCTGCGCAATTTGCATCACCTGTTCCTGATACAGGATGATGCCGTATGTCGGGGCCAGGACGGGTTTCAGTCCTTCGTACTGGTAGTCCGAGTGCGGGTACGCAAGTTCGGCGCGACCGTGCTTTCGGTTGATGAAGTCGTCCACCATGCCCGATTGCAGTGGCCCCGGACGGAACAGGGCCACCAGTGCGATCAAATCTTCCAGGCAGTCGGGCTTGAGCTTTTTGATCAGCTCTTTCATGCCCCGCGACTCAAGCTGGAACACCGCGGTTGTTTCGGCTTTTTGCAGCAGTTGGTAGGTCGGCTTGTCGTCCAGCGGGATGAATGCGATGTCCAGCGGCGCTTCATCGACCTTGGCGCGGTCGCGATTGATGGTTTTCAACGCCCAATCGATGACCGTCAACGTGCGCAGACCGAGGAAGTCGAACTTCACAAGGCCAGCAGCCTCAACGTCATCCTTGTCGAACTGGGTTACCAGGCCATCACCGGCCTCGTCGCAATAGATCGGCGAGAAGTCAGTCAGCTTGGTCGGTGCGATAACCACACCTCCCGCGTGCTTGCCAACGTTACGCACAACGCCTTCCAGCTTGCGGGCCATCTCCCAGATTTCGGCGGCCTCTTCATCGACCTTGATGAAGTCACGCAGGATTTCTTCCTGCTCGTAGGCTTTTTCAAGGGTCATGCCGACTTCGAAGGGGATCATCTTCGACAGACGATCCGCCAATCCGTAGGACTTGCCCTGCACCCGCGCCACGTCACGAACCACCGCTTTCGCCGCCATGGAACCGAACGTGATGATCTGGCTTACCGCGTTACGGCCGTATTTTTCGGCAACGTACTCGATAACACGGTCACGACCGTCCATGCAGAAGTCGACGTCGAAGTCGGGCATCGATACCCGTTCCGGGTTAAGGAAACGTTCGAACAGCAGGTCGTATTCCAGCGGATCGAGGTCAGTGATCTTCTGCACATAGGCCACCAGCGATCCGGCACCTGATCCACGACCTGGGCCTACCGGCACGCCGTTGCTCTTGGCCCACTGGATAAAGTCCATAACGATCAGGAAGTAACCGGGGAAGCCCATCTGGATAATGATATCCAGCTCGAAATTCAGCCGATCGACATACACCTGACGCTTGGCGTCGTAGTCTTCGGTGGTGTCCTTGGGCAAAAGAACGCTAAGGCGATCTTCGAGGCCATCGAATGAGACCTTACGGAAGTACTCGTCGATGGTCATGCCATCGGGAATCGGGAAGTTTGGCAGGAAGTGCTTGCCCAGCTTCACTTCGATGTTGCAGCGCTTGGCGATCTCTACAGTGTTTTCCAGTGCTTCGGGAATGTCACTGAACAGCTCATGCATTTCCTCGGCGCTTTTGAGGTACTGCTGATCGCTGTAATTTTTCGAGCGTCGCGGATCGTCGAGGGCACGGCCTTCACCGATGCAAACGCGGGTCTCGTGAGCGGCGAAATCTTCCTGCTTGATGAAGCGCACATCGTTGGTCGCCACCAGTGGCGCACCGATTTTCTCGGCCAGGGCCACGGCGCCATGCAGTTGCTCTTCATCATTCGGACGATTGGTACGCTGGATTTCAAGATAGAAGCGATCCGGAAACACTGTCATCCATTCGCGCGCCAGGGCTTCCGCCTCTGCCGGATTGCCGCTCAACATCGCCAGGCCGATCTCGCCTTCTTTGGCGGCCGACAGCATGATCAAGCCTTCGCTGGCCTCGGCAACCCACTCACGTTCGATGATGATCGAGCCATTGCGCTGACCGTCAATGAAGCCTCGGGAAATGAGTTCGGTGAGGTTACGGTAACCCACGGCGTTCATTGCCAGCAGGCTGATCCGGCTCAAGGCGTTGTCCGGATCCTTGTTCGACAGCCACAGGTCGGCACCGCAGATCGGCTTGATCCCTGCGCCCATGGAGGCTTTGTAAAATTTGACGAGCGAACACATGTTGTTCTGGTCGGTAACCGCTACAGCAGGCATGTTCATGCCGACCAGCGTCTTGACCAGCGGTTTGATCCGCACCAGACCGTCGACCAGGGAATACTCAGTGTGCAGGCGTAGGTGAACGAATGAAGCCGGCATAGTGATCCTGTCTAGAAACGTGAAAACAACAAGGCCCGGATTGTACCGGGCCTTGGCAAAAACATCAGCCTTGCAACTAACTCACGATGAGACTTTCCCGCGCCTCGTACGCCAGACGTACCGGGGCAAAGGAGCGCCGGTGAATCGGCGTAGGACCCAGGCGGGCCAACGCTTCCAGATGAACGGGGGTTGGGTAGCCTTTGTGGCCGCCGATGCCATATCCCGGGTAAATCAATTCGAATGCCGCCATCTCACGGTCGCGACTGACCTTGGCCAGAATCGACGCAGCCGCAATGGCCGGCACTTTACCGTCGCCTTGTACGACGGCTTCGGCGCGCATGGACAACTTGGGGCAACGGTTGCCATCGATCATCGCGAGCTTCGGCTGAATGTGCAGACCTTCGATTGCGCGCTGCATGGCGAGCATGGTGGCGTGAAGGATGTTCAGCTCGTCGATTTCCTCGACTTCAGCCCGAGCGATACACCAGCTCAAGGCTTTTTCGCAGATTTCGTCATAAAGCTTTTCACGACGGGCCTCGGTGAGCTTTTTCGAGTCGTTCAACCCCAAAATAGGTCGATTCGGATCGAGGATTACCGCGGCCGTGACCACTGCACCGCACAGCGGACCGCGACCAACCTCGTCAACGCCAGCCACCAGGTCTTCCACCTCAGCGACCAGCGTGAAGTCCAGGCCCATCTGCATGCTTGCTTTACTCATTATGATTTGCCGATCAGTTTCAGTACCGCGTCCGCCGCCTGATTGGAGGCGTCCAGGCGCAAGGTACGGTGGATTTCGTCAAAGCCGCGAGTCTGCTCTTCGCCGCCTTCAATCAATGGGGACAAAGTCTGGGCCAACGCTTCGACCGTCGCATCATCCTGCAGCAACTCGGGCACCAACAAGCGTTGGGCCAACAGGTTCGGCAAGGATACGTAAGGACTCTTCACCATTCGCTTGAGAATCCAGAACGTCAGCGGCGCCAATCGATAAGCCACAACCATCGGCCGCTTGTACAGCAACGCTTCAAGCGTAGCGGTTCCAGAGGCAATCAACACCGCGTCGCACGCTGCCAACGCCAGGTGAGACTGGCCATTGAGCAAGGTCAGCGGTAGATCGCGACCGGCCAGCAACGCCTCAAGCTGTGCGCGGCGCTCGGGGTTGGCGCACGGCATGACGAACCGAACGCCCGGACGCATGGCTCTCAGGCGCTGAGCCGTATCGAGGAACAACGCCCCCAAACGACCGACTTCCCCCCCGCGGCTGCCAGGCATCAACGCGACCAGAGGCCCATCCGGCAATCCGAGTTCGGCCCGCGCCGCAGCACGATCAGCTTCGAGCGGGATCGCATCGGCCAGCGAGTGGCCAACAAATCGCACCGGGACGCCCTTCTCTTCATAGAATTTCGCTTCGAAGGGGAACAGCGTCAGCATCAAGTCGCAACCTTCGCGAATCTTCAACACGCGCTTCTGTCGCCACGCCCAAACCGACGGGCTGACGTAATGCACGGTTTTGATCCCGGCCTGACGCAGCTTGAGCTCGATGTTGAGATTGAAGTCAGGGGCGTCAATGCCGATGAACACGTCTGGCTTTTCGGCGATGAGGTCGTTGATCAGCTTTTTGCGGCGCTTGAGCAACTCGCGCAGCCGGCCCAGCACTTCCACCAGGCCCATGACAGACAGACGTTCCATTGGAAAATACGAGGTCAGGCCTTCGGCCTGCATCAACGGGCCGCCGACACCGATGAACTCGACCGCAGGATGCTGAGCTTTGAGTGCACGCATGAGACCGGCACCCAGAATGTCACCGGAAGCCTCTCCCGCCACCAGCGCAATACGCAGATTAGCCATGATTAACGAGTTATGCCGCGAGTCGAAGACTGGATGGAGTCACGGAACACCGCAACTTCCGGGAACTGTGCCGAAGGCTCGGCCAGCTCGGCGAGTGCCTGATCAACCGTCAGGCCCTGGCGGTAAACCACCTTGTAGGCACGGCGCAGGGCATGGATCGCATCTTCGCTGAAACCACGACGACGCATACCTTCGAAGTTCATGCTGCGTGCTTCGGCAGGGTTGCCGAACACTGTGACGTACGCTGGAACGTCCTTGCCGATGGCTGTACCCATGCCGGAAAAGCTGTGGGCGCCGATATGGCAATACTGGTGAACCAGGGTAAAGCCGGAAAGAATCGCCCAGTCTTCAACGTGCACATGGCCCGCCAATGCGGTGTTGTTGACCAGAATGCAGTTGTTTCCGATAACGCTGTCGTGGCCGATGTGGGCGTAGGCCATGATCAGGTTATGGTCGCCCAGGGTCGTCTCCGAACGGTCCTGGATGGTGCCACGGTGAATCGTCACGCCTTCGCGTATGACGTTATGGTCACCAATGACCAGACGTGTTTCTTCACCCTTGTATTTCAAATCAGGGGTGTCTTCGCCTACCGAAGAAAACTGATAGATGCGGTTGTGCTTACCAATTCGGGTCGGGCCCTTGAGAATCACGTGTGGCCCGATCACTGTCCCCTCGCCTATTTCCACACCTGCGCCGATGATCGACCAAGGGCCGACCTCGACGTCGGCGGCCAGAATGGCCGTCGGATCGATGATTGCGCGAGGGTCAATCAAACTCATAGCTTGCGTTCCGCGCAGATGATTTCAGCGGAGCAAACTGGTTTGCCGTCGACCGAAGCCTGGCACTCGAACTTCCAGATCTGGCGCTTGCAGCTCAGGAATTTGGCTTCAAGGATCAACTGATCGCCAGGCAGTACTGGCTGGCGGAAGCGCAGCTTGTCGGAGCCGACGAAATAGTAAAGGGTGCCATCGGCAGGCTTTACGTCGAGCATTTTGAAACCAAGGATCCCGGCAGCCTGAGCCATCGCTTCGATGATCAGCACGCCCGGCATGATTGGATGCGCAGGAAAGTGACCATTGAAGAACGGTTCGTTGATGCTGACATTCTTGTAGGCGCGAATGCGCTTGCCTTCCACATCCAGATCCACGACCCGGTCCACCAGCAGGAACGGGTAACGGTGAGGCAGGTATTCGCGAATCTCGTTGATGTCCATCATTTCGGGGGGAAGCCTATGTAAAGATTGGGGGCGCGCGACTGACGCACACCCCTCTAGCAAATCAAGGAGGCAGTCTAGCGGCTGTGCACACTTGATATGGAAATGGTATCAGCCATCTGATGAAGCATTACCGTCAGGGGTCACTTCCCCTACACGCTTTTCCAGCTGTCGCAGACGCCGCGCGATGTCATCGAGCTGACGGATGCGTGCCGCGCTTTTGCGCCACTCGGCAGCGGGTTGCATAGCCGTACCGGAAGAATAGGAGCCCTTTTCGGTAATCGAGTGGGTCACCATGGTCATTCCGGTAATGAAAACGTTGTCGCAAATCTCGATATGCCCGACCAGACCTACGCCACCGGCAAGCATGCAGTGCTTGCCGATCTTGGTGCTGCCGGAAATCCCAACGCACGCTGCCATGGCGGTGTGATCACCTATCTGGACGTTATGGGCAATCTGAATCTGATTGTCGAGTTTCACGCCATTACCAAGGACAGTATCGGCCAATGCACCACGGTCAATGGCGGTGTTTACGCCAATCTCCACGTCGTCACCTACCAGAACACCTCCAATCTGGGCGATTTTCTGCCACACACCTTTCTCGTTGGCGAAACCGAAACCCTCGCCTCCCAGTACAGCGCCTGACTGGATCACTACCCGCTTGCCGATGCGAACGTCGTGGTAAAGCGTCACTCGCGGAGCCAGCCAGCCGCCCTCGCCAATTTCGCAGCGCGCGCCAATAAAGCAATGAGCGCCAACGGTTACACCGGCCGCAATACGCGCAGCACTTTCGATCACCGCAAATGCACCGATGCTCGCTGCCGGATCAACCACTGCATCCGCTGCCACAACGGCTGTCGGATGAATACCCGCAGCCGCCTTTGGTTTAGGATCGAACAGGTGGGAAACCCGTGCGTAGGCCAGATAAGGATCAGGCACCACCAGTACATTACCCGCGAAACCCTCAGCATCAGCGGCCTTCAGCAACAGTGCTGCGGCCTGACTGTCCGCCAGGAATTTACGGTACTGGGGGTTTGCGAGAAAGCTCAACTGAGCTGGGCCAGCCTCTTGCAAAGTGGCTAGCCCAGTAATTTCTTTCTCAGGGTCGCCACGCAGTGTGGCGCCGAGGAACTCGGCCAACTGGCCGAGCTTGATAGTCGCTGTCATGGATTACTTCAGCTGATTCATGCGCTCGATGACCTGGCGAGTGATGTCGTACTGAGGTTTGACATCAATCACTGCACCACGCTCGAAGACCAGGTCAAAAGCACCTTTCTTGATGACTTCTTCCACAGCGCTGTCCAGTTTCGGCTTGAGCTGCTTCAGCATTTCACGGTCCGCAACGGCTTTGGCTTCGTTCAATTCCTTGGACTGGAACTGGAAGTCACGGGCCTTTTGCTTGAATTCAAGCTCCAGGCGCTCACGCTCGCCTTGCTGCATTTTGTCACCACCGGCCATCAGACGATCCTGAATGCCCTTGGCGCTGCTTTCCAGAGTCTTGAGTTTGGTCAGTTGAGGACCGAACTTCTTCTCGGCATCCACGGCGTATTTCTTGGCCGCGTCGGATTCCAGCAGTGCCATTTGATAGTTCAGAACGGCGATTTTCATGTCGGCAAAAGCCGGACCTGCTACCAGTACGGTCGCCAGGAGAACCAATTGAGTCAACTTACGCACGATGCACTCCTACAAAATCCATTGTCGTTATCTTGGGTCAGACGCTTAGAACGTCTGGCCGAGGGAGAATTGGAACACTTGAGTTTCAGCGTCATCCGGTTTCTTCACTGGCATTGCCAGGGCGAAGCTCAACGGACCCAGTGCTGTGACCCAGGTCACACCGACACCAACGGAACTGGCCATGTTGCTCAGGCTGATGTCGTTGCACTTGGTACTGGACGGCGAGCCATCAGCATTGGTGGTGTCCTTGCACTGCGAATCGAACACGTTACCCACGTCCCAGAAGACCGAAGTCCGCAGCGAGCGTTGATCCTTGACGAACGGCAGTGGAAACAGCAGTTCCACGCCACCCTGGATCAGGACGTTACCACCGAACGGCAGTGGATCTTGGTCCGGATCTTCGGCAGTACCCGGGTTCCGGCCACGACTCGGTGTACTGCGAGGACCCAGAGTGCTGTCCTTGAAACCACGAACCGAGTTGAAACCACCAGCATAGTAGTTTTCATAGAATGGCAAGCCATCGGTCGAACCGTAACCGTCGCCATAACCCAATTCGGTGTGCAGGCGCATGGTGTAGTTTTCGCTCAGCGGCTGGAACAACTGGCCGCGGTAATCGAGCTTGAAGAACGACAGGTCACTGCCAGGCGTAGTGGTTTCCAGGGTCAGGCTCTGGGAACGACCACGGGTAGCCAGCACACCTTTGTTCAGGGTCGACTCGGACCAGCCGGCCGACGCCTTGAAGTTCAGGTACTTGTCGCCTTCCTTGTTCACGAAGTCGAAGATTTCATCAACGGTGTAGACACCGGTCTTGATGGTGTCTTGCTGCGCGGTCAGGCCGAAGGTCAGGCGCGAAGTCTCGCTGATCGGGTAACCCACGCTCACGCCGGCACCGAGGCTGTCTACCGCATAGCTGGCGATGTCAGTTTCGAGCTCGTCATAGTCAGTGGTGCGATAGAAAGCGTTGTAACCCAGACTCACGCCATCAGTGGTCCAGTACGGGTCGACATAACCGAAGTTATAACGGCTCTGGTATTCACTGCGGGTCAAGCCGATGCTGACCTTGTTACCGGTACCCAGGAAGTTGTTCTGGGTGATCGAACCACCGAGGATCAAACCGGCGCTCTGTGCGAAACCGACACTGGCGGTAATCGAACCGGAAGCCTGTTCTTCAACGCTGTAGTTCACATCAACCTGATCGTCGACGCCTGGCACAGCTGGCGTTTCGACGTTGACTTCCTTGAAGAAGCCCAGACGCTCAAGACGGGTCTTGGATTGGTCGATCAGGTAGGTCGAAGCCCAGCCCCCTTCCATCTGACGCATTTCACGACGCAGCACTTCGTCTTCCGACTTGGTGTTACCGCGGAAGTTGATGCGGTTCACGTAAGCACGCTTGCCCGGATCGACCGCGAAGGTGATGTCGACGGTGTGATCATCGTCGTGAGGCACCGGTACGCCGTTGACGTTGGCGAAGGTATAACCCTCGTTACCCAGGCGACGCGTGATCAATTCGGACGTGGTGGTCATCAGCTTGCGCGAGAACACCTGGCCTTTCTGTACCAGCAGGAGCGACTTGACCTGGTCTTCAGGGACTTTCAGGTCACCGCTCAACT